>JAGMFA010000011.1 GCA_023127875.1 Candidatus Zixiibacteriota bacterium | reverse complement strand
ACTTGTGCCCGCAGGATTGGCAGATGTAGACGGTTTTGATTTTACCTGGATTAAGCATATCGTCCGCCGTCAGCAGTCCACCGACCGCCGCTCACTTCTATTTCTTCTGTCCGCCGACCGCAGCTCACCTCAATTTCTTTCGCAAAGCCTGAAGCTTTGCAAACACCTTTTCTCCAAATTCATACGTTTGGCCAAAAACTTCTTTGTCAATATATCCTCTTCTTTTTGCCAAATGCAAACAAACGATAACTTCAACACACGATCTTATTGCCATACTGACAAAACGACCAAACTCCGGATTGCTTTGGCTGGTGGACCCCTCTGCAATATTTAAAGAAACTGAAGTTGCAGACCTTATCATTTGTGTTTTTAAGTTATATCTTTCTTTGTCTGGCAAGATGTTACATATCTCATAAATATGGTCTACATATTCCAAAGACAACTGCCACACTTCCAGATTCTCAAATTTAAAAGCCATTCTGTTTTTAGTTTTTGCGGCGGACTGCGGTCAGCGGACGGCCGACGCCATCACAGAGCGGGAATCGGTCCCTGCGAACTCCCCTCAACAAATTGCCTTACCACCGGATTATCCGTATTCTTGACCTCCTCAGGTGTTCCCACAAAGACTATCTTTCCCTCATACAACATAGCGATTCTATCGGCAATCTTATAGGCGGAGACGATGTCATGGGTGACCGCTATGGAGGTTATGGAGAGGGTATTTCTCAAACTTACGATGAGTTCATTTATCACGTCTGCCATGATTGGATCCAGTCCGGTGGTGGGTTCATCGAAGAGGACATACTCTGGATCCATGGCAATGGCTCTTGCCAACCCCACTCTCTTCTTCATTCCTCCAGAAAGTTCAGCCGGCTTTTGTTGTTCCACCCCGGAAAGCCCTACCATCTTCAGCTTCTCCTTTACATTTTGCTTTACCTGTTCTTCTTCCAGCCGGGCATGTTCCCTTAGGCCCAAGCCTACATTTTCATCCACGGTCATGGAATCAAGCAATGCGGATGCCTGAAAGACCATGCCAAATTTCTGCCTGATCTTGTTTAGCTGGCTATCAGTCAAGGTGGTGATATTATCTCCATTGACCAATATCTTTCCCCTATCCGGCTTCAAAAGCCCGATGATGAGTTTCAAAAGCACACTTTTGCCGCACCCGCTCCTCCCAATGATGACCGCGGTCTCACCCTTATTTATGGTCAGATCAACCCCCCTCAACACCTGATTATTCTCGAAACTTTTGAAAACACCTTTTATCTCTATCATACTCTTTCTATCAAACTTCTAAAAGATTTCGACGGTGAATCTTGGGACTCGGTTTATTGAGTTTGCATTGCCCGATAAATCAGGCAACTATAGTTTTATACTTCAATAAGTGGTGATCCAAGCCACGATTTTAGTGCTTTACGGACATTACTTCGCATCGATTTATCCGAAAAGTATACTTGCAACTATGTAATCAGCTATCAATATCAACACCGACGCTAAGACCACCGCTTTTGTGGCGGATCTGCCCACACCTTCTGCCCCGCCTCTGGTCTTAAATCCCTGATAACATCCGATGATGGAGATAATACCTCCGAAGACGAAAGCCTTGGAAAGTCCCGACACTAAATCCATCGTCTTGAAAAAGGATTTCAAGCTATTCAAGAACACATGAGGGGGGACGTTCAGTGTGGTGGCAGAAATTCCTAATCCTCCAGCTAAGGCAATGGCGTCGGCAAAGATGGTAAGAACCGGGAGCATTATCAACCCGGCTACGAATCTGGGCACCACCAGATATTCAACCGGATCCAAGGCTAAGGTTTTGAGCGCGTCGATCTGTTCGGTGACCTTCATGGTTCCTAACTCTGCGGCAATTCCTGCCCCCACCCTTCCTGCCACCACCAAGGCGGTGAGAACGGGAGCCAGCTCTATCATCACCGACTTACCCACAGCCGTGCCCAGATATCTCATGGGAACGTATTCTGAAATCTGATATACTGCCTGAACTGCGGTGACCGCTCCAGTGAAAATCGAGACTAAAGCTACCAGAGGAAGGGAATTCACCCCCATCAATAACATCTGTTCGAAGGTGAGATGAAATCTGGTAAAGGCTTTGGGCAACCCTAGCAAGATATTTTTTACCAGAAGAGCCAGACCTCCCACATTCTCAAAAAAGAGGAGAGTCTTTTTGCCCACAAAGGTAAAGATATTTTCAGATTGGGAAAACGGCGTTGTTCTCACCTCTTTCTCAATTTAGAAGGGAACCTCCCGGCGAATGAACTCAGGATTGGCGAATCTGGCGCAGTCCCTTAAGAAGGTCAGACGTAAATCGCCGGTCGGTCCGTTTCGATGTTTCTCCAGCATTATCTCCGCCAAACCTTGGGTGGGTGTTCCATCTCGAAATTTCTCTATCTTGTAAAGCTCAGGCCGATAGATGAACATCACCACGTCCGCATCCTGTTCGATTGCTCCGGACTCCCTGAGATCAGCCAGCATAGGTCTTTTCTCTCCACCTCGATCCTCCACCTTTCGGGAAAGCTGAGATACGGCAATCACCGGAATGTCCAGCTCCTTGGCTAATCCCTTAAGAGAGCGGGATATGATGGATATCTCCTGTTGCCTGGATTCGGCGCTTCGAGGTCCCTGCATCAGCTGAAGGTAGTCCACCATTATCAAACCCACATCGTGCTGAGCTTTGAGCCGGCGAGATTTGGCACGCAACTGGAGAATCCCTATGCTGGGGGTATCATCGACGAATATTTTTGCTTCGGCTAAAGGACCAACCGCCATAGCTAAATTACTGTAATCCTCATCCCTTATTTTCCCGGTTCTCATCTTATGGGTGGAAAATCGCGCCCGACTACAAAGCATCCTCTGAACCACCTGATTCTTTGACATCTCCAGGCTGAAGATGCCCACCGGAGTTTTTGCATCGATTGCCACACTCTCGGCTATGGTGAGACAGAGAGACGTTTTGCCCATGGATGGGCGGCTGGCCACCACAATTAAGTCAGATTTCTGAAGACCGCCGGTCAAGTAATCTAGCTCAAAAAAACCAGTGGGTATGCCGGTGATCAACCCACCTTTTTTCTGATATCCTTCTATTTCCTCGAAGGTGTGAGGAAGAAGCTCTCCCAGAGGAATAAATCCCTCCTTTATCCTCTTCTCTGAGATGCTGAAAATACCCTGCTCTGCCCGATCCAGAAGGTCATCCACTTCCTGAGTGGCATCGTAACATTGAGAGACTATCTGGGTGCTGGTGTTGATCAATTTCCTTAAGGTGGCTTTTTCTAAGACGATATTGCAGTGATACTCGATATTGGCGGTGGTGGCGATCTTCTCGGTTAGTTCCAAAATATACATCCTTCCTCCCACCTCATCCAATTGTCCGGATTTGGATCCTGCGGACTTGCGCCTGTTCAACTCCTCGGAAACCGTTATGATATCCACTGGTTGATTCTTATCATACAAATCCACCAATACCCCAAAGATTTTCTGATGGTCGTCCCGATAAAAGCAATCTTTGTCTATTATCTCCAGTGCCCTTCCAATAGCTTCTTTGTTCAGAAGCATGGCACCTAAAACCGCCTGCTCCACTTCTGTTGCTTGCGGCGGGACCCTTCCAGATTGTGATGAGTTCTTACGCTCTGCCATGGCTGGTTCTCCGGTCAACGGATGTTCCAACCTCTCCCCTTTAATCCCCCTCTCCTTAAGTAAGGAGAGGGGGATTTAGGGGGTGAGGTCAGAAGTTGTAGCCACCCCTATGGGCGGCTGAATCTGCGCACTCTAAAGAGTGCGGCTACAACCGACAACCCCCTCACCTTAATCCTCTCCCCCAAGGGGAGAGGAAAATTATTCACTTAGTTTATCATACTCCTTTCTCAGAAGCTTCAAATCCTCCCAGGTTGGTCTTTTATATTGTTGGTATCTCAAAAGCGCAGCAGGATGATAGGTGACTAAAAATTTGATCCCGTTAAAGTCATGGAATTTACCTCTCAGTTGCCCCAAAGGGCTTTTAGTTTGCAAAAGCACCTGAGCAGAGATTCTGCCCAGAGCCAAGATGATCTTAGGCTGAATCAGCTTGATCTGTTGCATTAGATACGGTTTACATGTTTCGATCTCATCCGGCCGGGGATCGCGATTTTCTGGTGGGCGGCATTTTAAGATATTGGCGATAAAAACGTCCTCTCTTTTAAAATTTATGGCGGCAAGCATCCTGTCCAAAAGCTTACCTGCCGCTCCCACAAATGGCTCCCCTTTTAGATCCTCTTCTCTTCCCGGTGCTTCTCCGATAAGCATAAGATTTGCTTCAGGGTTTCCTGCTCCAAACACGAAGTTGGTGCGGGTGGTATAAAGATGGCACTTTTTGCAATCCTTTATCTGGTGATAAAAATCGCTCAAGTCTGTTAAGCCGGGACCATCTTCTTTTTTTGCAGTTGCTCTTTTTGTTTTCACCTGAACGTAAACTTCGTCAAATCCTAACTCTACCTGCTGTTTGAGAAAGTTTTTTGTCAGTGCAAAAGCCTGTAGCATTTTTTCATATTCATCATTTGGCATGGCGATAGGTCTTTTAAAAAATGCGGCGAACAGTCGGGCAAGAATGCCCGACCTACTGGAAATGAACCTGTTATCTCACGTAGGCGGGGTTCATCCTGAAGGATTTCCCTCGATCCTGAGATCTTCGGGATCGAAGGACACCCTGAAGGGCTTCCAGCCCCGCAAACTCATGTTTTATTTTCTTCTGATCCTCTTGAGTAGAGCGCTTACCCTATTCAATACCTTTTCAGCCACCTCCTGTTTGGGAAGCAATGGAAGTCTTTCTGTCTTTCCTCGCCTTTCAATCAAGACAACCTGGTTTGTATCGACTTCAAAGCCAGCACCCGGAACGTTAGGATTGTTGACCACGATTAAGTCCAAGTTTTTCTCCACCAATTTTCTCTTTGAATTCTTTATCTCGTCTTCAGTCTCTAAGGAAAATCCTACCAGTATTTTCTTCTTTTTTCGCTTTCCCATCTCCTTTAAAATGTCCACACTGGGTTTAAGCTTCAGATAAATTTCCTCTTTTTCTTTTTTAGTTTTATTCGGAGAAACCACGCTGGGAACAAAATCGGAAACCGCCGCCGCCATAATCAATGCATCCGCTTTGCCAAAGTGTGATCTGACCGCGGAATGCATCTCTTTAGCTGTTTCTACCTGTATTAGGTTTACTCCAAATGGTGGAGATAAAGCAGAAGGGCCACTTATTAGAGTGACTTTCGCTCCCCTCTTTCGTGCCACCTCAGCTATGGCATAACCCATCTTTCCGCTGGAGCGATTGGAGATAAATCGTATCGGATCCAGAGGCTCCTGGGTTCTACCCGCAGTCACTAAAATCGACCTTCCCTCTAAATCTTTCTTTCCCGTCAGGAATCTCACCACTTCACCCACGATCGTTTCTGGCTGGGGCAGCCTTCCCTTACCTACCCCAAAGGCTAAATTACCTGTCTCCGGCTCAATGAACTTATATCCTTTGTTTTTCAAATATTCCATGTTTTCACCGAAGATGGGATTCTCGAACATGTTGACGTTCATAGCGGGAGCGATTAAAACCGGAGACTTAGTGGAAATGACCACGGTGGTGAGAATATCATCTGCAATCCCGGATCTTATTTTTCCGACCACGTTGGCAGTGGCTGGGGCGATTAAGATCAAATCCGCCCACTGTGCCAGGCTGACGTGTCTTACACCCACCATTCTCTTTTCCGGAAACATCTCAGTGACCACCTCGTTTTCAGAGAGGGTCTCCAAGGTCAAAGGGGTGATGAACTTTTGGGCATTTTGGGTCATCACCACGATGACCTGCGCACCTAATTTTTTCAACCTGCGGATTATCTCGCAGGATTTGTATGCGGCAATCCCCCCGGTTATTCCCACGATTATCTTCTTTTCATTTAACATGAGCTTTTTAAAAGAAGAGTGCCAAGCCAGAGAGGCCGGATCAAATGTTTCTCTGGGTATATTTATCTTTAAACCCGAAAACGGGGTTTCTTACTCTTTGTATATAATGAATTGTTATCTTAAAATCAAGACTTTTAGGAATGCCTTTTGTTCGTCCCCCGTTCGTCACGGACGCCTCGTCCGTGACAGAGAATATGATGGGTAACGGACGAGGGCGTCCGTTACCAACTAGGGAATTAAAAAGCAAGACCGGCACTGTTTTTTAACCTCTCCCTCTTTATCCCTTTCAGGGTGAATCCTTCTCCACTTTGTGGAGAGGGGGATAGGGGGTGAGGTCTTCAAATGTCAACTTTACTGTATTCTCAAGACTCTTTTTTTGTCAAAATTTCTGTCTACCAAATGGGAAAACACTTTTTTATTATATAACAAATTCTTATCTCAAAATCAAGGGCTTTCAGGAATGTCGAAAATGCCTTATTCCGGTGAAGACCATAGCTATTTTGTGCTCGTTTGCCGCCTGTATCACTTCCTGGTCTCCTTTTGAGCCTCCTGGCTGGATTATCGCCTTCACCCCGGCTTTGGCGGCAGTGTCTACTCCATCCCTTTTTGGGAAAAAGGCATCCGAGGCTAAAACCGAGTCCTTAGCTTTTTCTCCTGCCTTCCTGGCGGCAATTATGGAAGAGTCCACCCGGCTCATCTGTCCGGCTCCAATCCCTACGGTTTTCTCACCCTGTGCCAAGAGTATGGCGTTGGATTTGACGTGTTTGACCATCCTCCAGGCGAAAAGGAGCGAATTTATCTGTTCTGGCGAAGGAGGAATTTCTGTTACCACCTTCAACTCGCTTTCTTTTATTTGATAATCATCTGGTGTCTGTAATAAGGCTCCGCCTTTGATAACTTTGACCACATCCTCTTTGGTTTTCTGAGAATTTAGAAGATCCGGACAGGCCAAAAATCTTCGATTCTTTTTCTTCTTCAATAGCTCAAATGCCTCCGGCTCATATCCGGGGGCAAGCACACACTCGACAAAAAAGGTGTCGTGGATTTTTTTCGCCGTCTCCATGTCTATCACTTGATTAAGACCGATTATGCATCCGAAGGCGGAGACAGGATCGCAGGCTAAGGCATCCTCGTACGCCTTATCCAGACTATCCGCACAGGCGGCTCCGCAGGGATTGGTATGTTTGAGTATCACCGCAAATGGTCTTTCCGAAAAATCCTCCAGCATGGCTAAGGCGGCATCCAGATCGTTGATATTGTTATAGGAAAGTTCCTTGCCGGAAAGTATCTCACACCGGGAGATGCTGGCGCCTTTGAAGGCAGGATCTTTATAAAATGCCGCCTTCTGATGAGGATTTTCCCCGTATCTTAAGTTCTGCGCCTTCTCCCAACCTAGGGTTAGATATTCTGGATACTCATCCTTTTCTGCCGGAACAAGTTTTTTGAAATAATTTGCTATCAGGCTATCATAGTAGGCGGTGTGTTGAAAAACTTCCGAGGCTAAGCTTAAACGGGTATCCAAAGAGAGCGAGCCTTCATTTGTTTCAAGCTCCTTTATAATCTCATCATACCTTTGCGGATTTACCACCACCGCCACAGAGTTGTGGTTTTTTGCCGCCGCTCTCAACATGCTGGGACCGCCGATATCGATATTCTCAATAGCCTCATCTTGTTTAACCTCCTTTTGGCTTATCACTTTGCCAAAAGGATAGAGGTTCACCACCACCAAATCGATGTATTTTATATCCTGCTCGGTTAGCTCTTTTTTTTGCTCCTCGTCTTCTCTCTTAGCCAGGATGCCTCCAAAAACTTTAGGATGAAGGGTTTTTACCCTACCTCCCAAAATCTCTGGAAAACCGGTAAAGGAGGAAATAGTTATCGACTTTATCCCCGCTTTCTTTAGCTCTGCTTGAGTGCCTCCAGTGGAGATGATTTCCACCCCCAATCGGGATAAAGCCTTTGCCAGCTCAATAAGATTAGTTTTATCGGATACGCTCAACAGTGCTCTGCGGATTTTTATCAGCCCAGATTTTCCTTCCGTCATGATTAATCTCCTTTATGGTACCTTCTTACCTCTCCCCCTTAGTCCCCCTCTCCATAAAATAGAGAGAAGGATACAGAAGGTGAGGTATCTATTTAACCAATCTCTGATAAGCTTCTTGATATTTCTTCAGGGTTTTGGCAACTACTTCCTCGGGAAGAGGGGGTGCCGGGGGTTTTTTATTCCAGTGGATGGATTCCAGATAATCCCGCACGATTTGTTTGTCAAAGGCTTCCTGAGGGCGCCCTCTCTGGTATATCCTCTTATCCCAGAATCTGGAAGAATCAGAGGAGAATATCTCATCGATTAGAATCAACCTATCATTCAGTTTTCCAAATTCAAACTTGGTATCTGCGATGACCATTCCTCTTCTTTCCGCATAGTCTGCAGCTTTTTTGTATATCTGTATGCTTCTACTTCTCAGGTCCAGAGCCTGCTTTTCGCCAACGATTCTTTTTACCTCTTCAAAAGTCAGGCTCTCATCATGTCCCTCTTCTGCTTTGGTGGTGGGGGTAAAAACAGGGTAGGGGAGTCTCTGTGATTCGGTGAGATTGGAGGGAAGCTGGATACCACAAAGTTCTATGGTGTCTGACTTTCCTAAAGAGAGCGCCTTGCTTTTATATTCCTTCCACAAAGAGCCAGCGATATATCCCCTTACCACACATTCGATATCGATTCGCAAAGCTTTCTTCGCCAGCATGGACCGCCCCTCCAGAATGTCCCGATATTCTTTTAGATCATCCGGATATTCATCCACATTGGCGGTAATTAAATGATTCTCCGCCACATTCCTCACCAGATCAAACCAGAACAAAGACATTTGAGTTAATACCTTTCCCTTTCCGGGAATTCCGGTGGGGAGCACTACATCGAAAGCTGAAATTCTGTCGGTGGCAACGATCAGAAGCTTATCATCCAGATCATATACATCTCTTACCTTGCCTCTGGCAAAAAGCGGATATTCACTTATGTTGGTTTTCATTAAAGCTTGTTCCATTGTTCCTCCGATACTTTCAAAATCACCTTCCTCTAAAGGTACAAAATTTCCTGGTAGTCCAAAGAGAAATTTTTGCGGCGGGATAAAATCCCGCCACTATGTTACCTCACCCCCTCTGTCCCCTTCAGGGTGAATCCTTTCCTTCGACCCTGAGGTCTTCCTTCGACACTGAGTCTCAGGACGAAGTGCAGGACCGAAGGGCAGGGTGAACCCCTCTCCATTTCATGGAGAGGGGGATTAGGGAGAGAGGTTTTCAAAAATTATCAATTTAGTTCATAGGGCAGGATATTTAGCCCTGCCCATAATTATTCTGTTATGAACGCCCGATTATCCTTTATTTCGATTTTGCCCTCAGCGAAAAGCTGAATTACCTCAGAATAGGCTTCGTGCTCATAAGGCAGGACCTTCTGCTGCAAACTTTCCGGCGTGTCGTCACTTGAAACTGGCACACATTTTTGGTAAAGAATGGCACCATGATCATAGATCTCATCCACGATGTGCACGGTAACCCCGGTCACCTTCACGCCAGATTTTATCACCGCCTCGTGCACATGAATTCCATACATTCCCTTCCCTCCAAATGCGGGAAGAAGCGCGGGATGAATGTTTATTATTCTGTTTTTGTATTCTCTTATCACCGTAGGAGAAAGCATCTTCATATAGCCCGCCAGAATCACCAGATCAGTTCCTTTCTCTTTCAAAATCGAAAGAAACTTCTGATCGAACTCTTCCGCGGTGGCAAATTGTTTATGGCTTAGGTGAATATCGGGAATGTTATGCTTTCGAGCACGCTCCAGCGCGCCCGACTTGCTGTTGTTGCTTATCACTGCCCTGATCTGAGCATCCACTTTTCCCGCCTCGATGTTATCTATTATGGCCTGCAAATTGGTGCCACCACCAGAAGCCAAAACCACCAGATTCAGTTTTCTCATCTCCAAGAATCTCCTTGAATACTCTCGTGAGCAACACGCTGGCTCGGGCCGCCCTCACCCTGAACCACGGATTCGAATAATCTCATTATCTAACCGGAAAAGTCCTTGATATAGTACCAGCTCTAAAATTATCACAGATCAATTTCTTTGGTTTTGAAGTCGTGGGGAAATAAAGAAAGCCTCTAGTTTGTGTTCCGGGCTGCAAGTCCACTGCAGGAAAACTACCACCATCATAGTGGTAACTGTATCCATCTAGTCCAACCATGGTAAAGTGATTTGGATTTACATGATATGCAGAGGAGCTAGTGTTTCGTATCCATACATATAAAGACCTTTTCCTTTCATAGGTATAACTCTCTGTATGGATGCCTTTATCTTGCACTGCCATCTGAATCAGGGCATTCCCTTGGAAAAATCTTAATTCCTCCACAAGTAATCTATACCTCAGGTCAATATATCTCTTCGTCTCGGGTGAGATCGATAGCGCTCTGCCTACGTTATTCTTAGCTTCCTCCAATTCGTAAGAGGACTGTGATTTCTTACTGAAATATTTCTTGGCGGCAATATAGTGTTTTTCCGCTTCTCCCTGTTTTTGTTCTTCTATCTTTCGCTTACACAAGCTAAGTAGCTTACCGGCATCCCTGTAATCCGCAGCTTTTTCAAACTCGTTGATCGCAATATCATACTTTTTATCCGAGAGATAAATATTTCCTAAATCATAATGATAGATTCCCTTCTTCGGATTCTGAGAGATTGCCCTTTTTAGATATTCTATTGCAGCCTTATTATCACCTAGTTTATCATACGTTTTGCTTAGTGCATAAAACACACTGTCATCTGACAGACCTGTCTTGAGTGCATTTTGAAGTGCTTTTTCTGAATTCCTATACCTGCCTTCGGAATAGTCGTTTCCAGCAACAACTACAAAGTAATCCTTTATTCTTAAAAGCAGAGAATCTTTCTTCGGATCCGTGGTGTTTGTTAAAAAGGTAGTCGCCTCTTCGTAATTCTCATTAAACAAAAGAATCATTCCTTTTACGAGGTTGTATTTGGATAAATATTCTTTGTTTTCTGGTGATAACTTGATTGCCTGTTCATACCTTTTTAATGCATTATCAAAGTCACCTTGAATTTCGTACACCAGAGCTAGACCAAAATAGAATTGTGCATTAGCTGGGTCCAATTCAATCGCTACTTTATACTCAGTTATCGCCTTTTCATATTCACCAATCTTTCGAAACGCTTCTGCTTTTTTATAATTATCCATACCCCTTTCTGAACATGACATAAGGGAAAGAATACCAATACTCAGAACTACTACCAAGATTCCTATTCTAGTTGAGAAACCCATGGCAAATCCTCCTTATCATTAAGACAATTTCGTACCAGATAAATTATCTGCTGCGCGACATATTTCTCTCTAAGACATCAGAAAATCTAACTCTTTCTTTTTGGCATTGAACTTTTCCTTAACCCTCTTGCTAAATTCTGGCCGCATAAAAGATATACTTCCAATATGCTTATAAATTCGTAAGGGTGTATTCAAACGACCAGACTCACCGAATTCTGTCTTTAATCTTGTGTAGTCAACCACAAGTTGACGAAATACCTCAACATCATCCGTATCAATATAGGCGTAATTATTTCTTAATGCTTCGAGTATGCTTTCGTTGTTTTTAGTAACCATTCTGACGTACGTATTTGCAATCTCCAGAGTCTGCTCTGTTTCCTGCTCTAAGTTTTTCTGAGTAGTCTCATCTTGACTCCATTTCTTTCCCACATATTCAGCTTCATATGCCTCCATAAATTTTTTGTTGAGTTCAAAGTAACTCTCATTCTGGGAAGCGAAGAATTGGAGTGGACCATATAGATTTTGGATTTGCGCCTGCATTGCCGATACCTTTAGTGCCTTCTTCTCTGAGCGGTGGGCTCTGAACCAATCAAGCAAACCAGCAACAAGACCTCCGCCCAAAAAACTGAATACTAGTCTAATGATTTCTTCGCTTGTCACAGCTTATTGTTCCTTTTTTCTGATGCTTCGGGAATAGTCTCAATATCCCGCCAAAGGCGGGAGAATTCCCGAAGCTATGTAGCATCGGCATTTCCTAATGCCGGTGCATCAAGAATTGTTATGGCTTGCAGATTAGTGCCCCCACCTGAAGCCAAAACCACCAGATTTGGTTTCTTCATCTCCAATGCCCTTCCCTAAGAAGGTTTTAATATGTAGCGGAAGGTCAGTTGACTCAAATGAGCTTCAGCCTTCCATTGATGGAGGTCTAAAGACCTCCGCTACATTAAACGTTTCGTGGATTTGCGAAGCGCCATGGGCACGAAACCGGATAAGCCTGTGGAAAAACTTAATTCTAAAATTATCTCCCACTTTTTCGAGGTATTTTTTCAACGAATATTTGACAAACATACAAATATCGTAAACTTTCGTTGTGGCGGGATATTGTTCTATAAGGGTCCCCGTTATCCCGATGCCATCAGTGCTTGAGATCGGAATTACAAAGTCCCGATGCATCGAGTAGACGCAGGAACAATTTTCAAATAGAGACTAATTTTTCCTCATTCTGAATAATAATTTTGGGATTTGGATTCTTGGGGGGAATAGGTAATCCTTTCTCTTTCAATAGATTTATATGATCTATCATCCCCCACTTAGCCTTATAAATACAATCCTCTATAGAATGTCCTGTCCCTGTAAAACCTTCTAAATCTGGAGAATAAAACCCAAAGTAGTCTGGTTCTTTCATGGCTTCGATTACCAATGAGTAATCTAACTCAATCATTTTTTTATCCCTCCAATGCTTTTACGCTAAGTTATTTTGTTGTGCATCGGGACTATCTCAAGATCCGTTAGGACAAAGTCCCGATGCAACGAAGCACCGGTGTGACTACTTCATCTCCCGCATGAACACCAAAACCAATTTCTCGGATTCCCCAAGACCACTTGAAGGGACGATAGAATTTACCAACTGCCAGCCATCGCGTCCTTCTGAATTAAGCGTACTCTCTAGTTCAGGGGAAACGTCTTTAGTGAAGATCCCCAGTCCTTTCATGGGGAGCTTGACCACCTTGTACTCAAGGCTCTTCATTTCAGTACATCCTCGTGTATGTAATTTTGGTTAACTATGGATAAATGGAGTTCATTTATCCCTCCAAAATGGGGAATAATCCGAATCTATCTATTGATGCATACGCATTTCGTTTGTCCATGAGTTTAGGCATCTTACCACAACTTCATTGCCTTTCTTACATCTTGCATAGTCTTCTGCGCCCGGGCTCTAGCTTTTTCTGCGCCAGATAATAATACATTCTTAACATAGGGCAAGTTCTTTTCCAATTCTGCTCTTTTCTGGCGGATCGGTTTTAAAGCTTTGTTGGTATTCTCCGCACAGATCTTCTTACATTCCACACATCCTAATTTCCCGGAGGAGCATCTTTGGTGAATTGTTTTATGGTCCGGGTTGTAAAGCCTTTGCAGAAGATATACCGGGCACTGGTCCGGATGTCCGGGATCACCCAGATGTACCTTGGTGGGATCGGTATACATTATTGAAATCTTCTTGGCGGTTGATTCTTCAGATTCTCCCATGCATATGTCATTGTTATATGATTTGCTCATCTTTCTGTTATCTATGCCCAAGATGCCGGAGAACTGGCTCAATTTAGCCTGGGGTTCCGGAAAGACCTCGCCATATAGACTGTTGAATCTTCTTGCCACTTCACGGGTGAGTTCAATATGGGGAAGCTGATCCTTTCCCACCGGCACCCAGTTAGCCTTGTAGATCAAAATATCAACCGCCTGAAGCAAAGGATAGCCCAAAAAGCCGTAACTATCCAAACCCAATTCCACGCTCTTTTCTTTATAGGAGGGCACCCTCTCCAACCAGGGTGTGGGGATTATCATGGAAAAAAGAAGATGCAATTCCGCATGCTCCTTCACCTGGGACTGAAGGAAGATGGCACACTTCTCCGGGTCAAGCCCGGCTGAAAGATAATCGATGGCAACCTCGATTATGCTCTGCTTCAGAAGAGATGTCTGGTCAAAATCAGAGGTTAAAGCATGCCAGTCCACGATACAGCAGTACATCTCATAATCGTGCTGAAGTTGAACCCAGTGTCTTAACGCGCCTTCCAGATTTCCTAGATGCAGCATTCCTGTGGGCTGCATGCCACTTAAGATTACCTCTTTTGCCATCGGCTCCTCGGAGGTTTAAGGTCAAAGGTTTAAGGTTAAAGGTCTAAGGTGAAAGGTGTTAGGTGTTAGGTTTTTGATTTCCACTTCAATAGTGATTGTTCCAGACCTCTTAACATTCTCCCACATTCGTTACATTTTTCAAAATACTCCCTATAAATTTCCTCAGAAAGATACTTCTTACGATAAGCTATATATAAATGATGCTTCGTTTCCTGCAACTCACCCTGGGCTCTGTTTATGCTTTCTAAATAAATATTTGTATGTTTATTATTCCAACCTTCTGCAATATTTGCAGGAATAGAATTCGATGACCGTCTAATTTGAGAACCCAATTCATATAGTTCAAATTTAGGAAATTTCAACGAGACTTCACTTATTTTTAGGTGTAATTCGCACAGTTTCTTATAAACATCCAAATCTTCGAAACTCTTGATGTTCGCCTTCATTGGCTTTTTCGTCTCTCACCTTATTCCTTTCACCTTTCACCTTTCACCTTAATCAGTCCAGAAACATATATTGTTTCCATCTGTGATCAGAGATTCCAACAAATTGTTGAATAAAAGTGATGTGGGTTGGTCGTCTGGGTTGACGCAAAAGCTTGAGATTTGCTTGCTCCGGCGTGCGGTTTCCCTTGATATTGTTACATTTTATGCAGGCACAGATCAGATTCTCCCAGGTGTCTTTGCCCCCATAGATTTTGGGTATCACATGATCCACAGTCATGGCTCCATGATTCTCCCCGCAATATTGACAGCGGTGTCCGTCCCTTTGGATGATGTTTCTGCGGGTGAGTAGAATTCTTTTGTGGGGCACATGGATATAAAAACCAAGCCTTACCACACTGGGCAACGGAATGGACCAAGAAACCGAGCGAATCATCAGTCCATCATGCTTTTCAATGATCTCCGCTTTGCCCAGATAAACCAAGATCACAGCTCTTTTCACAGAGCAGACCGACAAAGGCTCATAGTTTTGATTTAATACCAGGACATTTTTGTTTAACATTATGTAACCAGCCTCTAAGCCATTAGTATCCTTAATTTTGTTTAAATTTAAGAAAAATCAACAACATGTCAATCATTTTTTGAATTTGGTTGTCATCAGATGCCCCTTACCATCAATTAAGTTGGGCATCTTTGTTCGGCACCGCGTTTTCGCCGAGGCTTAAAGCCTCGGCTACGCGTAAAGTCTTTAGTAGGGGTAAAGTTTAAGGATATAGGCTAAGGAGCAGTCAACCGATTTTCTTTTCTTTTAAAATAAAACCAGATTCCTATTTGGATGGCAATTATCCCCAGACAGTCTGCTAGAAAATCGAAAAAGTCACAACTTCTGCCCGGAACGAATTTTTGATGAAGCTCATCGGTGAGGGCATAGGCTATTCCAATGAGGGAGGAAATAAGGAAAACGTGCTTTTTTAAAAACTCTTTTCCAGAGGTGAAGAACGCCAGAAACAGAAGAAATGAAAAGACACTGTATTCGAGGAAATGTAGGATTTTGTCTTCAATCTTAAATCCAAAAGAAGGGGGAGTAAGTTCTGGGATGGCAGAGATGGCAAAGATCAATAGCGCATAGATCAACGCAAGGTACTTATAGGATAAAACTTTTGTTGGCATCAGGGTTCTCTCCCACATTCGAATTTATCCTAAAATACGGGTCAAAACAATTTTTTGCAAATGTTATTTGAAGGAAACGAATGGCCTGGTACTGGACCTTTAGACTGAAAGTCAAAAAAAGAGCCCCGCCAGAGACGGGGCTCTTTGTGCCCATTCTATCTTTTCTGGTTACTTCATCAGGACCATTTTCTTAGACTGCACAAAGTCCCCAGCCTGAATCCTGTAGAAGTAAACTCCGCTTGTCACCTCTCGGCCTTGATCGTCTTTTCCATCCCATTTGACCAGCTTGTTTCCTGCGCTCTGATACTCATCCACTAAGACCTTCACTTTTTGACCAAGAACATTATAGATAGTGAGGGTTACCTGACAGTTGGTTGGAAGTGCGTATTTGATTTCGCAATCTGGGTTGAATGGGTTAGGATAATTCTGCGATAAAGCAAATTCCTTGGGCCTCGTCTCGCCTACTGTGATCGTGGCTGAAAGGTTCAACCCGGGAATATAGTTTTCATCCAAAGCCAGATCAGTTAAAGTGATCTGACCGGTGGCTCCATCAGAGACATGATCTGATGCCTTGAATACAATATCCACCAGTGAACCGCTTCCCGCCATAGGATCACTTCCTGCCAAGGCCAGAACAAGTCTTCCGCTCTCTACTTTGTCCACAACCATATACTTGCTGGTCAGTTCGGTAGTCTTCACCTTGACCACTTCGATGAGATTAGCATCATAGGTTAAGTTCATAAAGGCTGAGTACACGTTTGAGATGTCTTTAACCTCTACTGGCAAGACGAACTCTTCTCCCGGCTTCACTATGATATCCTCTATGCTGATCTTGGCTACATCAACCCCTTTTTCGCCAATGTCGGTAAACAATGCGCCACCAGATGGCCAGTTCCCGGATAAATCGCCATAGAGGATGCCAGTGTAATCCTGACAGACCTGGTCAGCTGATAAATCAGGATAGAAAATCGAGTCCGGAGCAGTGCACCAGTTGGTGGTATCCAAAGGGAAATCATCTGGGATAAACTTCCAGTCCTTACCCACAGGGAATTGGATAATTAGCCCAACCACGTGTTTCAAGATAAAGGATGCGTCGTAGGCGTTCACCCAACAGTTGCCGGTAACGTCTGCAGCTATCCTCTGGCAAGGGGACAGATCAAGTAAGCCCACCACGTATCTCAAGACCAGCGATGCATCAAAGGCGCTGATTGAACCGCGCGCATCATTGGTTTTCTCAGGTTTCACCACATAGTCCTCGCCCCCAGGTAATCCAACTAACTGGTACATGCCGAGGCTGTCGGTGAAAGCTGAATCGGAGAATACGTTAGTGCACTTGACCTTAGCACTGTCTACCGGCTCATCAGTGAGGCAATATCTGATAGTGCCGGAGATATCGAAGCGTCTGCACACCCAGAAAATCCCGTCGGTAACATCGTCAATCAGATCATCGTTGAATATCATGCGGTCGAAATGGATCGTGGTAGAATCGAATTCCGAACCCACTACGTTAAAGCCAACATAGACCAAAACCCCACTGCCAGCCAAAGGTTCTGTTCCCGCCATGGCAATGGAGATTTGTCCAGGAGTGATGTTGTAAACAGGTGTGCTCCACCCCTCAGCAATGGTTCCCTCCGAGCTCACATGCGTAGCCTGTATCACGTCATCATCAAACGTAAGATCCAACTGAGCGGAATAAATCTCAAGCCCGGTAAGATCACTAACGTTCACAGGAATGAGCACAAACTCCCCCGGAGCTGTACAAGTATCCGGAAGGTTGACCCGAACACCACCTACCTCAACAATAAAGACAAACTCATTGCTACTTTCTCCGCCAGCCGTTACTACAATAGGACCTGATGTAGCGCCAGGAGGCACAATGAATGTAATGAGGGTATCACTCCAATCAACGATGTTTGGATCGGTTAATCTTTCTCCATTTAAAGTGACATTGTTTTCGTCTGTGCTTCGATTACCGATTCCTGGGTCTTCTCCGAAGTTCTCACCGACAATATCAACTGATGCTCCCACTGGAGCACTACTTGGATTAAGATCAGTGATTACAGGGCCAGTCCACACATAAGTGACAACAGCATCAACATCATTAATTAGAGGATCAGTTTGGTTGACAGCAATAAGTGTTAGCTGATCGAACGATCCAGGCAGGGCGGTTATAGGTACAATCACTGGAATGGGAACTGTTGTAGCTGAATCGGCCGGAATAGTTACTTGGCTGGGAACACCACTCAACTCTGCCCATCCTTCAGATGAAGTGGCAGTAAGATCAAAGGTTTGGTCAGTACCACCTAAGTTTTCAATTGTAAAAATATGAGTGATGGAATCGCCAGGATAGAGAATTACGTCGGATGGAGCCATAACATTCACTGTCCCTATCACAATTTTTGCAGGGTCCTGTCTCGAAACGAAGCTATTTCCCGAGGCCTTCACCCGATAAGTTCCCAATGCAGTGGGAGTATATGTATTGGCGTAGATACCATCTCCCGCATCAAGATCGTCATGAGCCCCGTCATCAAATAGGGTCAGTTCTTCGAATGGCTCTCCATTGTCCTTGACCATGTGGAAAGTTAGATTCTCAACATCGCCTTGTAAAGAGACTCGAAGGGTAAAAGGTCCACCAAGTCCAACCGAGGTCTGGGACAGGTAATCGCAGGTAATAGGAGTCTTACCAGAGGAGGAGAGAGCATACTCTCCGCTTCCTGTTATCTCAGCTATCCATTCCCCTATTTCCAAGGTGGGCGCTGCAACCTTATAATACTCACTGCCCCCTGCACTAAGATAAGTTACTCCAGGATCCCCTGGGTGTATCTCCGTTCCACCAGGTGTTTTCACTCTTAAACTTAAACTGCTCGTCGGGAAAGAATTAAGTGAAAATCGAGCCTCTGACACAGTGCTATCGACTGGAACAGTAAATGTGTCCGAGTCAGTTTGATTGAAGATAGCTAAGGTGGCATCACGCATCATTTCCTCTAAGATAATGGTCACTGCATCTGGAACTTGAGCAGAAGAAACCCCGAAATATAGTCCACCTGAGGCACCTGAGATATAGGCTGCGGCCTCATATGAATTAATATTTAAAGCTTTGGAAGAAATTGCTGGTTGACTTGGTTCATTTATGCTTGAAGCATGGATTGCTCCATAATCGTTACAAGCTAACTTAGAGCAGGATCCCATAATAACGGAATGCACCCTTACTCCGGCTGAAGTGAGCCTAAACACCACCTCAAGAATTCTGCCCCAGCCACCATGTGAATCAGCATCAGTCATCCACCAGAGTTCCCCGCCAGCAGCCACAGTGGTGGCCATCTCAAGTGCACCATACCCTTCCTCAGGACAAGGACCACCGCCTATTGCGGTGAGAGCACTGACCCATCCCCTTATCACATCAGGATCAGTAGTTTGTCCATCTAAGGTTACATCATCCTTGTATGTAATGAGAGTATACCTAATCAGCTCGCCTGTCGCCTCCAATTCGTTTATTTTAGCGATCAGGGTGTTTCGCACGCTGGCGATCTCATCCCACATACTTCCCGTGTCATCGATGACAAAGATAATCGGTTTTGCTAAGCTGGCTTCATACTTAAACTCCAAATTGTCGTCATCCTGAGAGCCGTTAGCCAGCACTAAGATTACCTCTGAGATACGAAATAACCCAAAGTTATCGATCTCCACATATCCTTCCGTTTCTGGCGGATCGACGGTAAGATTGAGCTCATATGGAGCGCCCAAGAAAGGCTTGACAACTACTCTTGTCCCTCGATTTTCATCGTCCAAGCCTTTGACTTTGATCTGCAGAGTCTGGGCACGGATTAGGGTCCAGCCCGGTGAAAATTTAATATAATTTGTGGCAAGATGATCGATATGTACTGTCTGTTCATCCACCTTTCGGTTGAATGGGCTGAGGGCATGCGAAGCCGCCATTTTCACTTTTGGGTATTTGCTACCGTCATTGTACCAAGCCTTGTTATAATTCTTTGCAGCAAATTCAGGAAAGATTTCAGCTAAGCTAAATCCCCGCGATTGAAGTTCAACATCAATAGCAGGCTTTGGCTGAGCGGCCTGAATTCTATCCCAGACACTCTCCAAGATATCATTGCCGAACCTTTGAGTGAGATAGATGTTGAATATCGCACTACCATATTCATGAGTCCCAGCGGGATCGTCCAGAGAAGTTTCGGGGGCATTGAACCAGCTGGACAAATACATATGGTAATCATTAACTGCCGGGTATACCAATTCTTCCATACATGTAGACGTGGCCTCTTGAAACCAGAGAAGATCAGCATCGCAGTCAGGTCTATAGACACTCTGACAAGCATGATTAAATTCATGGGCTGCTGTAACTTTCATTGCTCCCTTCTGATTTCCCTCTGGATCATCATTGCCCGGAAAACCACTGTAGTCGTTCTCCACTACCATGTACGAAACCGGATCATCACAATAGTGGCTTACGTAGCCATAACTTACCATATCCACAATATAAACATCAAAAAGGCCATCACCACCGTTGTTAGGCTCTCCTGCGTCAGACGCTGGAGCCTCATATCCCATGGTAGTGACTTCTTCTGTCCAAACATGCTCCAAATAAGAGCCGAAATCGATGACATATTGTGGAATAGTGGCTTGATTTCCATCACTGCCAGGGACGGCATCGCCATTGGTATTGTCCTCAGTGTACCAGATCTTGAAATGTCCGCCAAGAGTATTGTAAGTCCACACATCAATCCCGGCACCATAATAGTCATCATGGCCAGAATTCTCAGGACCAGGTGGTCTTAGAAGGCGATCACCATTATATTCACGATATTCACGTGGTCGAAGAAGTATCTTTCTGTTATCAGGAAAAAGCAATTGTTGGTGTTGGAGCGCTTCTTGCATGATGGGCGTACCGCACTTTATTTTGACTTCCGATCGGTAAATTTCCGGTAACTTCTCCGGCTCTAGGATAGCATAGATTTTATAGTTCAAAGCGGTTTGATAGTCAATCCCTCCTTTCAGATAAGCGCGTTCAATCTTGTCCACGGACGTCTCCATGCTCAAAACGGATTCAACTTCGTCACAGATACTCGACTGCGCCGCCGCGGAAATTATTGCGAAAACTATAGGAAATACTTTAACAATAAAGTTAGAGGTTCTCATTGTATTTTCCTCCTTTATTTTATAAGATTAGCGTATTTGAATTTTTAGTCTCTGAGTTCCTGTATCAACCGGAGGTTGCAAAAGCTGGTCTTTCCTGCTTTAACTACTACCTCCTTTTTCTCACCTCCTTTCTCTGCTTCAAGTGTATATATCCCGGGTTCTGTAATAGCTATGAATTCACCTCCTTTCCCAGTAGTTGTATAAAAAATCTTTGTGTTTGACTTAATTTTTATTTTCGCATCATTTTCCAGTTTAGAAATACCAAATACTGGGCTTATCTTTCCCCCTACGGCAAAATCGTATAGAACACCTACAAGCACTCCTTTTTGAGGGTTCTCCAAGCTATTAAGCTTAATTGCCCCAATATCATAGAAGCTGTCGTCATCGAGTTGAATGTAGGCATACTGAGGTTTATAGCCGTCCTTTGAGAGAAAAAGTGAGACATATACTCCTTGAGTAGAATTAAAAACAGGAATTGCATAAATCCCCTCACTGTCCGTTTGAACTTGTATGAACGATTCACCGTCAAAGAGAGAAATGTCGATTCCGCTCTGGTTGCTTTGCCCCTCCAAGATTGCTAACCCCTTGATTTCACCCACTTTCCATCCTTCTATCTTTTTGATCTTCTCCGAAGCGAATTGAGCATATTTCGTTTCTGAGAAACTAACTGATACTTTCTCAAATTCTTCCAAAGCAGTAAGGTAATCTTTCTTCCGAAGATACAAATTGCCTATTTCCAGTTGCATTCTTGCCGCCATATTTTGTGAAAACTTGCCTGCCTTGGCTTCCTCAATCACCGCGCCCAATGTTTTTTCTGCATCCTCTAAATTTCCAAGTTTAGCCTTACATCTCGCCAGTTTCAAATACACTGACTCTATTGTGTTTTCATCCTGCAAATTACCCTTTTCTCTTTCCTGTAGATAAAGATCTAATATCTTTTGGTAGAGAATCAAAGCTTCATCATATTTTCCTTGATTATATAGCTTATTGGCCATCTTCAACTCTGTTTTTTTTATCTCACCGGATCTTGTATTTAAACTGACTGACGTCTCCTCCTCTTTATACTGCGCTCCAGAAACTTTATCAGCCACTCTTCTCTCGATAATGTTCCTATACGTCATCGATCCGGCAGAGATAAGACTGGCAAATACGATTGCAAAGGTAAGTCCCAATATGAGAATACTGTTTTTTTTCTTCACCTTATTTCCACACCTCCTTTTGCATACCCTAAGCCCCGGGAACCTTTACCAGCCTATCGTTCTTGTCGAGAGTGACTGAGCCGACTTTGTAAACACCGCTTGAGAGTTCGACTACCAAAGAATCATCTATTGCAGGAAAAGGAATAACTTGAGAAGAGCAAGAATTGGCCGGGAGAAAGAAGTAAAGGAGCACTGCCAAGACAATAAAGTAGGATACCTTCATGTGGTCCCTCATCTGCCGGAAGAGATATTGTGACCTTTTTTACGTGTCCCTACAAGTTCCGATTGGCGCCGTTACTGTAGGGGCCCCTACTACTAGTAAAAACCAGATGGCCTGACCATACGTCCTAAAGTTATTTTATAATACCACTATGTTTCCACTATGTCAAGTACTTTTTTTAAACATATTGATAAATATTTTTTACCCATCCGAGGTTCTCTGCCTTAAATGATCTATTATAAAGAGGAGTTCTTTATTGGATAGTCGGTGGGGGATGTTTTATATGAGATTGGCTTGTACGCGCAAGGGAGAAACTTTTACCAGAATGCTGGCTTAAGTCTTTTTCAGTTTCTCAAATTCCTTGGTTAGTCGATCAGCAGTTTTTATATCCCCCTTTTGCAATGCCCTCTGTATATCATCCTTCAGCGACTTCATCTTTTTGTTCTTCTTTAACCTATTTAAGGTTGCAAGGTGATCCTCTAACTGAACAGAAAGCTCAGCCGGACCCAAATCAATGCTGGCGATCTGGGCGATCAACTCTTTTGTTTTTTCGTTTTCCGTTTTGTCTAAAAGATTAGCCGGAGAGGTCTTTTTTTGAGCCAGGATGAGTTGAAATATCTCCTTATGTTCAGAGGTGGAGAAATCATCTAAGCCCAATTTGTCGGTAGTCATCTTCAAAAGTTTCTGATCTTCCATCAGAATCCTTAACAGTCCTCTCTCGATTTTTTCCTCTCCGCTCAATATGGCTTCACCCTGAAGTCCGCTGTCCGCTGTCCGCCGTCCGCCGACTGCTGACGGCTTCTTCTTGCTTACCAGCTTTAATATGGGTGCTTCGTCTATTTTGAACGTCTGGGCGACCTTCTTGATAAAAAGATTTCTTCTGATCTCATCGGTGATCTTTCCGGCAGTTTCAGCCAGATCAAAGATGACCTTCTCCTGCTCTCTTATGGAAAGCTCCTCAAAGTCTTTGCCTAAAGATTCATATTTGAAATCTATGAGGGGTCTGGCTTTTTGGATTTTTTCCCTTACCGCCTCGACTCCGAATTTGCGCAGAAAGGAATCCGGATCCTCACCTTGCTTCAGGCTCACTACAAAAACCTCAATCCCTTCGCTGAAAAGCAGATCCACACTCCTGAAGGTGGCGGATTGTCCGGCGGTGTCGGCATCAAAGAAAAGATAAACCTTTTCGGCATAACGGGACAAAAGCCTGGCTTGAGTTTGTGTGAAGGCAGTGCCGGAGGAGGCGACCACGTTTTTTATTCCGGCTTGATATAAACTGATGAGATCAACGTATCCCTCCACTAAAATTGCGCTTTCCTTCTGTCTGATCTCATCCTTGGAGAGATTCAAGCCGTAAAGAATCTTACCCTTCTGATAAATCGGCGTCTCGGGGGAGTTTAAGTATTTGGGTTCATCTTTGTCGTCCAGGACT
>JAGMFA010000109.1 GCA_023127875.1 Candidatus Zixiibacteriota bacterium | reverse complement strand
TCAACTTTTTTTCGCAAAGTCTCATCCGAAACGTGAATGTATCCGGGAAGCCTATCTGGCAGAATCCCGCAATCCAAAGCTCCCTGGCAGTTGCAATCCTCCCACAAAAGATTGACTCCATAACCATCTTTATCCTGGTGTCCGGTCAAACGCAAAAGATCATTCAGAGAATCGATTATCTCGGTGTTTTGTGGATGAGAGCTTACCTCTCTGCCACAAAGAATCATAACGCTTTCAGCTTTGGCCAAAGTGCGTGCCAAGCTTTTGATTTTTTCTGGCGCAACACCAGTTGTCTGCGAAACTTTTTCGCTGTCAAGTGACTGGACTTTGCCTCTCAGCCTCTCCATCTCATTTTCAGAGAGGACCGTCTTACCAGCATCAAAAAGTTTTCCCTCTATGATCTCTCTTGTTACACCATTTATCAAAGCTGGCTCGGTATCCTTCTTGTAGAGCAACTCATCCTGAACGAATCTATTTAACCGGGTGCTTTCTGGATTTGCCAGAAACAAGGCATTGCCTCTTTTGATCGATTTTATCACTCTCAGGTTTATTATGGGGTGCTCCTTTTGTAGATCACAACCCAATACGAAAATCAGCTTCGCTTTCTCGATCTGGCTGATTGAATTGGTCATGGTGTAAGCTTGCTGGTTAGCTTTGAGCGTGGGGCTCGGCAGAAGATGTTTTGAATTGATTCGATGATCTATGTTATTTGTTCCAAGCACCACTCTGAAGAATTTTTGAAAGATATAATTATCCTCATTGGTGAGCTTTGTCGATCCTACCCCGGCCAGGGAACCCGAACCAGATTGCTTCTTTGTAGCCCCAAATTTTGAAGTCACCAGTTCGGTTGCCTCATCCCAATCAGCAGGTGATAGTTTTCCATCTTTTTTTATCAGGGGATGTTTTAACCTGTCAGGATGGTTGACGAACTCGAACCCGAATCTGCCTTTGTCGCACAAGAAACCCTCATCCACCAAATCATTTCTTCGTGATGTGATGCGGTAGATTTTATCATCCTTTGTCCACAGTCTGATGTTACAACCATCACCGCAAAGAGGACAAACCGATGGTGTGGTTTTAGTCTGCCACACTCTTATTTTATATCTGAAGGACTTCGAAGTTAAAGCCCCTACCGGACAGATCTCAACCACATTCCCTGAATAGGGATTGTCAACCGGAATATCCGGTAAGACATTTATCTCTGATTTTGATCCTCGCCCGAAAGTTCCCAGATCATCTTCTCCAGCGATCTCGGTTATAAATCGAACACATTTGCGACACAGTATACAGCGATTCATGTTTCTAGTTATCTGCGGTCCAATAGTAAGATCATCATATTTGGATTTGGGATCAACGATAAACCTTCTTTTTTCCTCTGCATATCTGCCTTTATCTGATCCGTATTTGAATACCAGGTTTTGAAGCTCGCATTCTCCCCCTTTATCACAGACCGGACAATCCAATGGGTGATTGATAAGCAAAAACTCCAAAACACCCTTTCTGGCGGCTCTCACCTGGGGAGTATCAGTTTTTACTTCCATCCCCTCAGAGACCGGGGTGGCGCAGGCCACCTGAAGTTTTCCCATCTTCTCCACCTCTACCAAACACATTCTACAGGCGCCCACCGGCTCTAACTTATCGTGAAAGCAGAAAGTGGGAATCTCTATCCCCAATTTTTCCGCTGCCTTAAGAATGGTGGTCCCCTCCTCCACCGCTACTTGCTTTCCATCTATGGTTAAGGTTACCATATTATCTTAATCACTCCATCCATTTAATCCGTTGACTGTTTTATCCGTTTAATCCGTTGACCAATCCGTTGACAGCATCAAATAAACCTTTCTCCTAAATCAACCATACATTTTTTGTGCTTTATGTGATACTCATACTCGTCCCGGAATTTCTCTATGGTGCTTGTAATGGGAACCACGGCAGCATCTCCCATAGGACAGACCGTGTTGCCAGCTATATTGGCGCAGATGTCACGAAGAAGATCTATATCCTCCTCTCTCCCCTTTCCGTTTTCAATCCTCTCCATGATCTGCCTGATCCATCGGGTTCCCTCTCTGCAGGGGACACATTTGCCGCAAGACTCATGCTCAAAGAATTTGGATATGCGATAAGCTACCTTTACCATACAGGTGGTCTCGTCCATAACAATGGTAGCTCCCGATCCTAAAAGTGACCCGGCTTCATAAAGAGATTCAAAATCCATCTTTACATCCAAAAGCTCAGCGGTCAAAACCGGAGTAGATACTCCACCCGGAATTACCGCTTTGAGCTTGCGATTATCTTTTATCCCCCCGCCATGCTCGAAAATCAATTCTCTTAAAGTAACTCCCATGGGAAGTTCGTAATTGCCGGGTTTATTTATGTGACCGGAAAGAGAAAATATCTTTGTGCCGGTGCTTTTGGGCATCCCGATATTTGCATACCATTCCCCGCCCTTCAACACGATGTGGGAGATATTTGATAGGGTCTCCACGTTATTGATCACCGTGGGATTTCTATAAAGTCCTACCGATGCAGGAAAAGGGGGTTTTAGTCTGGGATTTGCCCTATTCCCTTCAACCGATTCCATCAAAGAAGTCTCCTCCCCACAGATGTATGCTCCTCCTCCCCTGTGCACATCCACATCCAGATCAAAGCCTGATCCCAAGATATTTCTACCCAGGTATCCTTTTTGATAACATTCCTGGATAGCGCCTTCTAATCTTTTAGCTCCGGAATAAAATTCTCCCCGGATGTAGATGAAAGCCCGGTGCGCTCCTATGGCATAAGAGGCAATGATTATCCCTTCCAAAAGCTGGTGAGGGTCATTTTCGATCAAAGCCCGGTCTTTAAATGTTCCCGGTTCTCCTTCATCTGCGTTACACAACAAGAATCTGGGTTTGGGCGAATCCTTGGGAACAAAGCTCCATTTGAGACCGGCAGGAAAACCGGCTCCTCCTCTTCCTCGCAGGCCCGATTTTTTTACCATCTCGATCAACTCATCCGGAGTATGTTCCTTCAAAGCCTTGGGCAAAGCCTGATAGCCACCATTTTGAATGTAGGTGTCAATCTTATATTGATCTGGAAAATTTATGTGTTTAAAAAGTATCTTTTCCATTCGTTATTAAGTCTCTTTTCCCTTTCTCAAATCTTCGAGAATCTGGTCAACCTCAACCGGAGTGCACCAGCTTGCTGGTGCGAAGTTAATTGTAAGCTTTAAAACCGCAGAAGCCCCGCGAAGCGGGATTCTTCGGACAAGCTTCTGCACTCCAAAAACTTAATCCTTATTTTTCTTTCTTTAACTCCTCTATAATCTGGTCCACTTTGTCTTTGGTAAGATTTTCATAATAGGTTTGATTTATCTGCATCACCGGAGCTGTGCCACAGGAGCCTAAACATTCCACTGCAGACAAGGTGAAGAGTCCATCCGACGTTGTCTCTCCAATTTTTATCTTCAGCTTTTCCTCTAAATATTTGACTAATTGCTCCGCCCCTAAAAGCATGCAGGAAACGTTTGAACACACCTGGATATGATATTTGCCCACTCCCTGCTTGGGGAAATAGGTATAAAAGGAGAGAGTTTCAGTCACCTCCATCTCACTCAAACCGAGAAGTTCTGACACCTGTTTTAGAATATCTCTATTATAGAAACCGACCTCTTCCAATACCACATGCATGGCAGGAAGGATGGCGCTTCTCTTCTGAGGATACTTATCCTTCAACTCAGCAATTCTCTTTTGAGCAGCTTCACTCAGCATATCATCTTACCTTAAACCTTGAACCTTAAACCTTGAACCTCTTTACCTATCCACTTCCCCTAACACAATGTCAATGCTTCCGATGACCGCCACCACGTCGGCAATCAGTCTTCCTTCGATCATTCTTGGCAGTGCACTCAAGTTGACAAAGCAGGGTGGTCTTACCCTCACCCGGTAGGGTTTGTTTGATCCATCCGAGACGATATAATAACCTAACTCTCCCTTGGGAGATTCGATGGAATGATAAACTTCTCCTACTGGTGGCGAAAACCCTTCCACCACCAATTTGAATTGGAATATCAAAGCTTCAATGTTGGATAAAACATCTTCCTTAGGAGGAAGCACTACTCCGGGGACCCGGGCAATAAAATCTCCTTCCGGAATTCCGTCCAAAGCCTGCCTTACTATCCTTAGACTCTGCCTCATCTCTTCTATGCGGACCAAATAACGATCATACACGTCCCCGTTTTTTCCGGTGGGAATATCAAACTCAAATTTATCATAACCGGAGTAGGGGTTGGATTTTCTGATATCCCAACTCACTCCGCAGGCTCGCAAAATAGGACCTGAAACACCACAATTGATGGCATCTTCAGCAGAGATCTTTCCCACTCCCACGGTTCGATTGAGCCAGATGCGGTTCTTGGTCAGAAGGTTTTCGTAATCATTGATACGGTCTGGAAAGGTGTCCAAGACCTCCCTGACTTTGGCTTCAAATCCTTCCGGGATATCCTGAGCTAATCCACCTATTCTAAAATAGGAGGTCATCATTCTCTGTCCTGAACACAGTTCAAATATATCTAAAAGCTTTTCTCTCTCTCGAAAGGCATACAGAAGCACGCTCATGGCACCTATGTCGTGTGCATGCGACCCAACCCAGACTAAATGGCTGGCAATTCGGGTCAGCTCGGTCAAAAGCACTCTGACAAATTGTGCCTTCGGGGGAACCTGGATGTCTAAAAGCTTCTCCACTGAAAGAAGGTAGGCTAAGTTATTTGAAAGCGATGCTACATAATCCATCCTGTCGGTGAGGGGAATCACCTGAGCATAGGTTTTGTTTTCCATGGTCTTCTCAATACCGGTATGCAGAAATCCTATGTCCGGAGTGGCTTTGACCACGGTCTCACCATCCAACTCTAAAATCAACCTCAAGACACCATGAGTAGAGGGATGCTGAGGACCCATGTTCAGGATCATGGTGTTAGCGTCGATTCTTTCAACCCTGTTCAAAGTTTGTTGTTTCAAGTTCCGCATCAGGCTTTTTCCGCCTTTTGAAAAACTGCTTTAAAGAGCAAATTGAAGTGTCCATCCTTACGGTTCGACAAACTCATCATCATGAATATGTAAACTTGCTCCTGGGTGGATGTTATCATCCACCCAATGCCGTGGGATGATAACATCCCACGGGAGCAGGCTATGTGTAACATCTTATTCCATTATCCTTGGAGGATGATTCTTGTTATGGGTGAACGTCACCTCTTCTTTGGTCAAAGGAAAATCTTTTCTTAGGGGATGCCCCTCCCAGTCTTCGGGCATAAGTATTCTTCTTAAATCCGGATGATTATCAAATTTTACCCCAAACATGTCAAATACCTCTCTCTCAAACCAGTTTGCATTGCTCCATACAGAGGTAACCGTGGGGACATTTTCACCTTCTTCAACTTTTACCTTCAACCTAACCCGATGTTTCTTATCTAAGGAGTAAAGATGATACACCACATCGAATCTGGGCTTTCTTCCCATATAATCCACGCCGCATAGATCAGAAAGAAAATTAAAGGAAAGCTCCGGATCGTCGCGTAAGAAGTTACAGACGGGAACGATATCTTCTTTTTTCACCACAACAGTCAATTCCCCCCGAAATTCAACAGTCTCCAGAATTAATTCTGGAAATTTTTCTTTTAATCTTGTCAATGTTAGATTTTCCAACTCAGCCCTCCATGCAATCTTCCAACAACCAGCATTATATCCGTTTGATCCGTTTCATCCGTTGACCCATCCGCTGACCCATTTGCTCAATCCGTTTAATCCGTTGACCTATCCGTTTTATCCGCTGACCTCTTCAACGACTCCTTTTCTATCTTCTTATGCAATTTCATGATTCCTTCGAGCAGTTGTTCCGGCCTGGGTGGACATCCGGGGATATAGATATCCACTGGCACGATCTTGTCCACACCCTGAACGATGGCGTAATTATTGAACACCCCTCCGCTGGACGCACAGGCGCCCATGGCGATGACCCATTTAGGCTCAGACATCTGCTCGTAGAGCAGTCGAACTACCGGAGCCATCTTATTGGATACCCGTCCTGCCACGATCATTAAATCTGCCTGACGGGGGGAAGATCTGAAGATTTCCATCCCGAAACGCGATATATCAAAGCGCGAGGCAGCAGTGCACAACATCTCTATGGCACAGCAGGCTAAGCCGAAACCCAGTGGCCATACAGAGGATTTTCTCGACCAGTTGACCACCTTCTCCACGGTGGTCAAAAGCAAGCCATTTGGTATGTGTTCTTCTAATCCCATATTTTTTTATCCTTAATTAACAGAAACGCACTAAATGTTTTTACAACGTCATTGCGAGCCCGAAGGGCGTGGCAATCTCTTTGTATTAGCTAACCTCTTCACTCTCCTCCCACTTCAGGGCACCCTTCTTAATGATGTAAAAATATCCTGATAGAAGGATCAAAAGAAAGACTCCCATCTCTATCAAACCAAAAAGGGCAAGTTTTCTGTAAATCACCGCCCAGGGATAAAGAAAGACCACCTCTATGTCAAATATGATGAAGAGTATGGCGATTAAATAAAATTTCACCGAGAATCTTCCCCGGGCATCTTCGATGGGCCGCATCCCACACTCGTAAGTAGTAAGTTTATCCTTGGTGGGAATCCTTCTGCCGAACAGATAGGAAAAAGCCAAAATCACAAGCGCCATCCCGGTCACTATAAATATCAATACAAAAATTGGAAAATAGACTTCAAGCATACCCATTACCTCAAAAGTTTGTGAAAAAAATAACAAGCTCCATGAGAGTTGTCAAGTTAATTCTTTCAGCCTTCTGGGAAAACTAATAGAAATCCCCTTTCCCACAAAGAGAGTGTGTCAGAATTTAGGTTTTTGTA
>JAGMFA010000108.1 GCA_023127875.1 Candidatus Zixiibacteriota bacterium | reverse complement strand
GTGAGCACAGGATCAGCCAGACTTTATACTATCGGTGGCGAGACAAGTTCTTAGAGGCGGGCAAGAAAGGGCTGGTAAATGGTGCTTCAGACGACCATGCCTATAAAGCAGAGATAGAGAAACTTCAGAAGATTATCGGTAAGCAGGCCATTCAGATAGAGATTTAAAAAAAAACGGAAGAGCTGTTCGGGAAAAGGTAGATGCTGTGGAAACATTAAAACAGTCGGGATACACAATTAAGGATGCGTGCCATACTCTTGGGATTTCAAGGAGTGGATACTATGCTTTAAAACTACCGAAGGAAGAAGTAAAGAAGATCCCAGGGTTAAAAGATGCAAGTACTCTTGAAAAGATAAAGTCAATAAAGACTGAGCATCCCTTTTGGGGATACCGGCGGGTAAGAGCGTGGCTTGTATACAGGGAAAGGATACAGGTAAATGAGAAGAAGGTTCGCAGGATAATGAAAGAGCATGGACTCATGGCCACCCAGACAGTTCACAAGGCAAAGAGGACACCCCGAAGGAATAAACCCAGGGCAGACAGGCCCAGGCAGTACTGGGGCATAGACATGACCAAATTTATGATACCTGCAATTGGATGGACTTATCTGGTAATTGTGCTGGACTGGTATACCAAGAAGATAGTTGGCTGGGACATAGCCTTAAGGAGTCCCGCCTTTGGCGGGAGAAAAGGGCATTGGAGATGGCAGTAAACTCTGAATTTTCTGAAGGAGTAAGAGGAAAGGGATTAAAACTCATACTTGTGCACACGTATCAGACAATGGCTCACAGCCGACCTCCACATCTTTCATGAGGGATACGTGTGCACAAGCATGGCTACTTTGGATATCGAGCAGATGCGTATGCATTCATACGAATATTCACCTCTTATGACAATCCTAAGGGAAATGCAGATACAGAGCGTGTGATCCGGACTATAAAAGAAGAGATTCGTATGAATGCTTCGCATAATCTGGCTGAATGAGTTTTCAAGCTTTGAGGAGGCAAAAGAAAAGATGCGTATGCACTCATACGAGTAGGCAAATGGATAGAGATTGATTACAACAAGCTTTACGTTCATTCGGGGCTTGGATATATGAGTCCGGAGGAGTTTGAGGGACTCTACCAAAGCCAGATTTCCCTTCTGCAAATCCCCCGCCTTTGGCGGGGTGAAAGAGGTTGCCTGAGGGGATACTTAGGATACGTGTGCACAAGTATGGGTTGGTCTGAGAAAATCGATTGCAGAGCTTCTGGCAAAGCCGTTTTTGAATGCGCAATGTCTCTACACCTTTCAGGTATAAAAAATGTCTTGACTGGAGGGTCGCAGTACAAAGATGCTTATGCATTCATACGAATATTCGAAAAATGCTTTGCGTATTTTTCAAAAATGCGTATCCATTCATACGAACTTCTAACCTTGAACTCTCAAGGTATGAACCTTATGATTAATACCAATGGATATTTAACTATGACCACACAAGATCTCACGGATTTATCAACTAATACAAAAGCAAGAAATAAGTTTACATATGCGTATGCATTCATACGAATTATGTCAATTTATTTAATTCGTTTGCTATAAGATGATATCAGCTCAAAAATTAAAGTTGAAACTTAATCCATTATAAACTATATTATCAAAATCCTTCTTGGGTGTCCGATGCGAAGGATTCATACGAATATGTATTTGGTCATTACGTCTGTCTATTACAAAGTATCTCAGACAATATCTTTTGATTAAAATGAACGTGGATCAGGAAAAGATTTTAGAGTTTCTCTCCAAAGGGGCTTATCGTCCTCTGAAATTACGGGAATTGGCAAAGGCTATGAAAATCCCGGAGGAGGAATATGGGGTTTTTAGGAGAATGGTTCGGTCCATGCTCAGGGATGGACTGCTGGTCAAAATAAAAAGAGGAAGGCTGGGATTGCCGGATAAGCTAAATCTGGTGGTGGGAAATCTAATATCCACCAAAAATGGATATGGCTTCGTCGTGCCCGACGGAATCCCGCCTAGGGAGGACAAAAGTGAAGACGTTTATGTCAAAGCAGAAGATGTGGGAACCGCCCTGCATGGAGATAAGGTGGTGGTCAGATTGTATGGCAGAAGAAGGGGCCCCACCCGTGAAGGGACAATCATAAAAATTCTAAAAAGAGCACGCACAAACTTAGTGGGGACTTACCATCAAGGGAAATTCTTTGACTTCGTGGAGCCGGACGATCGGAGGATTCCAAGAGACATATATATTGCTCCTGTCAACTCCAAAGAGGCACAAGATGGACAGAAAGTGCTGGTTTCCCTGGAAGAATGGACAGATCCGCATTTGGGACCTGAGGGCAAGATCGTGGAAGTTTTGGGCTATCCAGACGATCCGGGTATGGACATTTTAACTCTGATAAAAGACTACGGACTCCCTTTGGGTTTTCCTCAAGAGGTAGAAAATGAGGTGAAGGAGTTACCCCAAACAATCGGGAAAAAGAAATTGGAGGGGCGAATCGATTTCAGAGATAAGAATTGTTTCACCATAGATCCCGCTGATGCCAAAGATCACGATGACGCAGTTTCAGTGGAAAGAAGCGCTAATGGCGACTATCTTTTGGGCGTGTATATTGCTGATGTCTCCCATTATGTCAAAGAAAATTCGGTCTTAGATCGGGAAGCCTTGAAGAGGGGAAATTCCATCTATCTGGTGGATCGGGTGATTCCCATGCTTCCGGAAAGACTTTCCAACGATCTATGTAGTCTAAAGCCCCATAGAAATCGATTGACCTTGAGCTGTCTTTTAGAACTTGATCCCGAAGGGGAATTAGTTAAATACCAGATTGTGGAAGGTGTAATCAGAAGCAAGGCTAAACTGGACTATGACGAAGTGCAAAGATTCTTTGACAGTGGAAAATCCACGGCACGAATTAAAGGTTTAGAAGATGATCTTCTGGAGATGAAAAAACTGAGCCAAAAGCTTTTGGAAAAAAGAATTGCAAAGGGGAGTTTGGATTTTGATCTTCCAGAGGCGAAGGTGATTTTGGGAAAGGATGGAAAAGTCCAAAAGATATTTGAGGTGGCAAGATTGGAGAGCCACAGGTTGATTGAGGAGTTTATGCTCCTTGCCAATCGAACTGTGGCAAGACATGTGAGCCGTCTGGCCATGCCATTTTTGTATAGAGTGCATGAGGAGCCGGATAGGGAAAAGATGGAGGCATTTTCCGATTTTGTAGCGACCCTTGGCTATTCTTTCAAGTTTTCAGGAAAGGTTCGTCCCAAAAAGATCCAGAGATTCCTGAAATCAGTAGAAGGGAACCCCGAAGAGGAATTGATCGATGAAGTTTTGTTGAGGTCAATGAAAAAAGCGACCTACCAACCTGAAAATATCGGACACTTCGGTTTAGCTTTTGCACATTATACGCACTTCACATCCCCCATCAGAAGGTATCCCGATCTTTTGGTCCACAGACTTTTGAAAGAGATAGAAAATGGAGAGTATACGTTTGAAAGACAAAATCAACTCCTTCATCGGCTCCCTAAGATTGGAGAAATTACCTCTGAGAGGGAAAGATTAGCCGATGAAGTGGAAAGGGAATCGATAAAGATCAAGCAGATCGAATATATGGGAGATAAGTTAGGTGAGGAATATGAAGGACTGATTTCCGGGGTGGTTCCTTTTGGATTCTTTGTAAGATTGGATAATCTTTTGGCAGAGGGGTTGGTGCGCGTCTCCAGCCTGGAAGATGATTACTATGTTTATGATGAAAGAAGGCACAGATGGGTAGGAAGACATAACAAAAAAATCTTCAAACTCGGAGACAGGGTAAAAGTCTCAGTGGCAAGGGTGGACAAAGAAGAAAAAGAGATAGATTTCGTCTTAGCGAATGGTAAGTTTTATCCATCATTTAAAAGAAAAAAAAGAGGCAAAAGAAAATATAAGAAAACCAAAAGATAAAAAAGCAAAATGTAAAATTACAATGCAAAATTCAAAACTAATACAAAAGCAAGAAATGCGTATGCACTCATACGAGCATACGCACTTGAAACACTGTTTCGCCCATGCTATAAAGAGAAAGCTAAAAGTAGGCAGACGTCAACCCGTCCGAGCAGACGCTCACCCGTCTGGGTGGGTGGATACCATGTACCTATACCTGTCCTTTTTATTGTCCAAATCCGTTGACAAATCGAAAAAAAATGCGTATACTTACCTAAAAGAGTTTCTGTTTGAATATACAAACATTTACGAATATGTCTTTTACAGGTCAGAAAACAGCCGCAAAAAAGAATTCAGATGAAAGATTGCCTCTGTTTTCAGCTTTAAATCCACTCTCTACCACTCTCTTATCTCATCATGATTTAGACCAGATCCTCGACCAAGCGGTGCGACAGATAAAAAAGATTTTTAAAGTAAAATCTTGCGGAATATTTCTTTTGAATGAGAAAGGTATTCTCGAATTTAAGAAGGGCTTGGGGCTCAGCAAACATTTTCAAAAAGCATTCGATTCCCAAATATCACCAAAACCGACTCAGGAGATTTTGAACCGCATCTATCCTAAGATTTCCGATGATAGCTTGGTGGACTATAAGAAGAACAAGTCTTTGTGCGACCTTATGAGAAGAGAGAATATTCATAAGGAGATAAGCATCCCTCTCAAGGTTAAAAATAGGTTGATAGGCATTTTGAATATAGGAAGGGACTCTTCTTGCCCGGATTTTTCGGAAAGAGATTTGAGGCTTCTGAATACGTTCGGCAGTCAGATCGCCATCACCACAAGCAATGCCAAACTTTACCAACAACTCAAGAAGAGCTCTGAAGTATATGGGAATTTGATCGAGGGGGCTCCCGATTCCATAGTAGCCGTGGATCTGAAAGGGAATATCACTTATTGTAACAAAGCTACTGAAATTTTAACTGGGTATACGAAGGAGGAACTAATCGGGAAGCATTTCAACCGGGTGGGGTGGATAAAGAATAAAGATATTCCCCACTACTCAAAATTATTTAAAGAATTCTTGAATGGGAAGAAAGTAGCTCCTTTTGAAATGCAGGTAAGGCATAAAGATGGGAAGTTATTTTGGATTGAAGTGCATATATCGAGAATTAAAGCAAGAGGCAAGGTAACCGGTATTCAAGTCAACGTCAGAAATATAACCGAACGCAAGCAGGCGGAGGAATCCTCGAAGCAAAAAGTCCTGGCACTAAATTCTTTCATTAACAATATCCCGGATATGGCCTGGCTAAAGGATGATAAGTCACGTTTCATTGCGCTTAATAAAGCCTTTGGTGAGGTTGCCGGCACGAAGCCAGAAACCTTAATAGGTCAAACCTGTGAAGCTTGCTTCGGAGCTAAAGCAGGCAAAAAGTTTAGGGAAGATGACCTGAAGGTGATGAAGGGAAGAAAACAGGTAAGCCTTGAGGAAAAAATTGTAGATTCTGGTGGGAAGGAACTTTGGCTTGAGACTATAAAGTCGCCAATATTTGGCGAATCAGGTAAAGTTGTGGGAACAGTAGGAATCGCCCGGAACGTTACCGATCGCAAGCGGATAGAGAAAGCTTTGGTTCAAAAGGAGCGGATAGCGCGGGAACGCGCCCGGCTTTTGAACGATCTGCGTAGTTTGGATCGGATTGATGACATTCTGACAAGGGTGTGCAAAGCAGTCCGTGATTCCGGACTGTTCGAACGTGCTGTAATGACGTTGCATAAACCAAAAGGACGAATCGTCCACCTCGGTCAGGTCGGGTTACCTCTGAATGTGGTTGAGCGCGCCAGATGTGCACCTCCGATGGACGATAAACTGAGATCCCTGATAACTAGCAAAAAGTTCCGTATCTCCGATTCCTTCTTCATCCCGGCTGAGGCTGGGGTGGATTTTAGCAAAACCGGTCGTTACATACCTCAGAAGAGAAAAAACTCAGTTGGTGGCAATTGGCAACCAGGTGACGAATTGTTTGTCCCTCTACGTGACTTTTCCGAAGAGATCATGGGATACCTTTCGGTGGATACTCCTACCGACGGTCGTCGTCCTGATGTTAAGACAATCCAAGCCCTGGAGATGCTGGTGGAAGCCGCTGCTGCCCGTGTCCGGGAGGTGGAAGCCCACGACGCTCTGAAACGAGAACACGACTTCTCGCAATCAATTATAGGGACTGCCAACAGTCTGATCGTTTGCCTGGACGCCAATGCTAAGATTACGGTATTCAATCAGGAATGTGAGCGGATAACCGGCTACCGACGTGAAGAGGTGTTAGGAAAGCCATGGCCCGAACTGTTCCTCCCACCGGATCACCGCCATTTCAAATTAAAATCCTTTGCCAAATGGGTTCGTGCCCATCCTCGCGACCAATACGAAGGTCCCATCGTAACCAAAAGTGGTAAGATTCGCACCATCCTGTGGTCTAATACAGCTATTCTGGGGTCCGGCAAAAAGGACGTATTAGCAATCGCTCTTGGTCAGGACATCACCGAGCGCAAGCGGGCGGAGGAGGCGCTGCAAATCAGCCAAGAACGATACAAATTATCCACAAAGTCCGCGAATGTTGGTATTTGGGATTGGGACATAAAAACCAACAAATTTTACATTGATCCAAACGTCAAGGAGATCTTGGGATACAAAGATGAAGAAATCCCCAACGACATAGAAGTTTGGGTGACGTACGTGCATCCGGATGACCGAGAACCCGTGATGGCGGCAGCTCAAGCGTGTCTTGATGGAAAGACACCTGAGTATGTATTTGAGCACCGCATGAGGCATAAGGATGGTTCCGTTCGTTGGCTGCTTACACGTGGAAATGTGATACGGGATGCAAAAGGGAATGCTGTCCGAATGGTTGGCACCGATACCGACATCACTGAGCGCAAGCGGGCAGAGGAGGCGCTTCAGGTAAGTGAGAACAAGTATAGAACGCTTCTTGAGAATCTTCCTCAAAAGATATTTCTTAAAGACA
>JAGMFA010000107.1 GCA_023127875.1 Candidatus Zixiibacteriota bacterium | reverse complement strand
TGGTTAAATACTGGAGCAAGAGATAGAAGAAACTTTCTGTAGTTTAACATTGAGGACCCCTTATTCTAATTTTGAACATCTTATCAGATCATCCGGATTGAGGAGATATATGCAGTCCCAGTCGATATCTTCCGGTTCACAATATCTTTTCATGCACTTTTCCACAGCTCTCTTGAACTCAGGATTGGCTAAGATCTGATCCGGACTATCTCCAAACCTGGTGGTATCTATCTCCAGCAGCTCATAGCCTGGAGGATCAATCCAGCCATTGTAGAACAGACATTCATACATCTTCTTTCTCCTTTCCGCAGGAGACTTCACACGATTCATCCTCACCAGTAATTAGCCTTTCAAATAAGAATTCATCTAATCTCACCAGCGCATACAGGCAGCCAACATTGTAGTTCTTCGATAGAACCTTGATTGAATTCTTGAAGTCCTCAGAAGTAAAATATTGCGCCTTATCTGGGAATCCAATGGTCACACCATATCGGAGTTTGGCCTTCTCTTTGTTGGTCTTGTTCAAATCCTTTGCCCATCTCTTTACAACCTTGCCGGGATAGACCCGGATAATTACTCCAAGTTGATCCTGATACTTAACCAGCCAACCGGCTTTAGGTGAAGGCTTTTTCAAATGCTTAAAGGATTTCGACATCTCTCGACAAGCTCATAGATAATTTCCCAGGCTTTTCCATCCTTGATCACATATCCCCAATGGGCCTCATCCTCACCCCGAAGATGAACAAATAGGCTTCCTCCAGCTGAATATCTGGCGAGAAGCTTAATCTCCTCTTCTAGGTCATAGAATTTATCATATTCCTGAGCAATGTCTGTTATCTTAATGGTATCTTTATCGATCCTATAAGCCTGGGAATAGACCGGCGTCTCCCCATGCCCAGAAGAGAGCCATTCCTTGATCTTACCGTCTTCAAATATGGCAACATTCGAAATGGTAGGATGTTCCAGCTTATCTACCTCTTTGGCGAGAAGATCAATGCTGGTTATGATTAAATCTACATCCCATTCATAGAGTTCCGAATAGTATCCCATTGTGTTCTCACACAGATAAAATGAGGGGCACCTATCGGTTAGATGCCCCAGTTAAAATCTGTGGATGTTTTTTCTCCGCCCTTATATATTTTATTTCTTCCCACACAGAACAAGTTAAATCCAAATTACTTTCTTTGTAGTTTTCGTATGTTTCACAACTCTAATCCTTTCGCCAAGCCCGAGTTTATCAATGGTTTCAGCCATTAGGACTATGTTTTTCTTGCTTTTGCTCTCAAATGCGCATCCTTTTTCACCAATAATAGGCGCCCAGTAACCGGATTCTCCTTCAAATTCTTCCAATTCTTCACATTCATCAAATCCCAGGTCACCCGGTGTAAAGAACTTCTCAATTATATACAAAGGATATTCTTTTCTTTTCATACTTTCCCCCGACTTCTGCTCAGACGAGCACCCGTATGGGTAGGTCTTGAGACATGTTTCATTTTTCTTCCTCAAAATAAAATTAGGGGCACCCGTTGATCAAGATGCCCCCCTTTATCAGATCATCTGTTTGCCACAAACCAGCATTAAAAAGGCAGATCGAACTCTTCTTCAACCGGCTCCTCCTTCACCCCTGTCTCCTTAGTCTTGGTTTGTTCATCCGAAGCTGTGGCCGATGTCTCTTGAGTCTTAGCCTTGGGCTTGGTGCCGAACTGGACGTTAAGGACATTAAGATGCTTAACCGACTTCTTCACATTGTTCTCATCAGTATATGAGCTGGTCCTTATCGGTCCCTCAACCAGGATGCTCTGCCCTTTCTTGACATACTTACAGATGTTCTGAGCGATCTTCTCCCAGGCTACGCACTGATGAAACTCAGTATTCTCCTTCTTACCATCTGAGCTACCGAAGACCTCCGTGGTGGCAACCGAGAATCTGGTGTACGCCTTTCCATTCTTGGTTTTCTTCAACTCAGGATCATCCGTGATCCTTCCTATCAATGTCAATCGATTCAGGTTCATATCATTCACCTCCTTTATTCGAAGAGCGTTCAATTATTTCACCACCTCGATAAATAAAGCCACAATCATCATCTGCACCCTCGGAGCATTGAACTTCAACGTATTCGTTGCTTCCGGGAACATTCTCCTCATATACTTCTCCGATTTCTCCAGAATCTCCATCAATTGGAAACCGATAGTATGAGGTGAGAAATAGTTCCAGAGGAGCTCCGCATTCTTTGCAGCGATATTTTCCTGCTGACATGATCTTTTCCTCCTGCTCAGGACTTATGCTTTTCATTTCGATGACTCTCCACATCCGCTATGGCACACTCCGATCGTGTCATAATCTCTCCACATTGCTGGCAAACTATCTTTCCTTCATCATTGAAATCAAGATCAGTGGAACCGCATTTTCTGCACAAAAGGATTAACATGATATAGCCCTCCTTATCTTCTTTGTGGCAGTTCAACTACCTTGCCAATGTTAGGCTTCCTGCCATCACAAGTTAGAACCCACAAAATCGGGATATTCCCCCTTATCTGGGGATTCTCTTCACCGTAGCCATCGGTGAGATAAATAACTGCATCGGGTCTTGGTTTCATTTTCTCAAATGCATAATCTAAAACCGGCTGAAAAGCTGTGCCTCCTCGACCAGTTATCTTTTCCGGAGGCTTACCTCGATATTTATAGACCGCATGAATGGCGGCATCACATTCAGCCACGGTAATCTCATTTAGAGGATTCTGATAAATCCTGTGAATCTCTCCAAAGAATTCCTTCAATTCCTCATTCGATATGCTTCCGGATGTATCCACACCAACCAACAGATTCAATCTATGCTTTTTCCTTCTCCCTGGAGTATCCTCAAATCTCCGGTTCACCTTCTTCCAGGTATATCCACAATTGACCTTCTGGGCAGAGGCCACAAACATTCGGAGTATCATGAACCAGGGGAGAGTCCCATACTTCAATATCTCTCCCAGAAGTTCCTGCATCTCATATGGGGAATGCCCTCTGGATTTTTCCATAGCTTCTTGAACTAAGGATCTTGCCACTTGCTGACCTATCAATATGTCTTTGTCTCCTTCAGCCCATCTGGAATGGTCATCCCATCTTTTACCAGAACCTTTAGCTCCAATAGCAACCTTGATTATCCTGGCATTCTTGATGATCAGCTCATAATACTGCTCAGAGGTAAGCTTAGCAGGCAGTTTGAATTTCTGATAAGTCAGAACCCAATCAGGAAGATTTGATATGTATTGATTGGCGGCAATATCTGCCGCACAGTTGAAGACCTCTTTGTCTCTCTCTTTCTGTCTGAACTGATGAAGAAGAAGGATATGATAAATTTCATGCTTTAGGATAGCCACCCTCTCATCCACAGAAAGCTCCGCAAACATAAAAGGATTGATGATCAGATGAGGAATAGCATCTTTAATCCATACCCCGGCACAAGCAGGGAATCTCTCATCAAAACCCCTGGACATCTGCTGGATGATGTGAGCATAGAAGGGCTCAGATTTGAGCAGCACAACTATGGCATTGCTCAATGTTTCGTATGGCTCAATTATTGAGAACTGGCTCTGCAACTGATTCGTTTTCATCTTTATTTTCTCCCACCTCATTTATTCTTGGCTTCTTCTTTTTGCCATGGACAGCAGTCTTCAGCTTCTCTGTCAGCTCTCCATCTTTGGCAACTTCCTTATAGATATTTTCCAGATTGTTCTCCAACAACTCATTGATCACCGCGAAGGACAAATCCGCTGGTATGGTCTTCAAGAAGCTTGCCAGATTCTTGATCTCCTTAGGAATCAGATTCTGCTTTTCTTTAGCATAGATGATTATATCTGTGCAGGTGGCTTTGAGCAGATCCATCCGGGTCTTCTTTCCAGCAGATTGTCTTTCGATGTCTTTCCTACACTTAGCAAAATTAGTTAAAATCTGCTTACCAGAGATAGGTTTCTCATAATTCTCCTGCATGTATTTCTGAAAGATCACCGCATTTGCCTGACCAATACATCCGCACATAATCTGAAATCCAATCTCCTCTTTAGTGGCCTCATCCATCACCGAAAACATCTTATGCAAAAGTTCATAGCTTCTGGGAGATGGAGTTATATTCAGCTCGAAAGGTTTCTCCGGCAGGCCTAAGGCTTTGGGATGAGCATTCACGAAGCCGGTGATCTCCGGAGATATCTTCTGATGTCCTGCCCACATCAACCACTCTTTATGCTCAGGCGAATACCAGAAATGAACGAATCTATCCATCAGAGCAGGATCTAAAATCTGAACCTGATATTCACCATCCGGAGGATTGGCAGCGGCAATCACTCTCCAGCCTTCGGGCAGAACGTGAGTATGAAGTCGGTAATCGAATACCAACTGAAATATGGCTTGAAGAACATCCTGAGTTCCTGCTCTGTTGAGCTCATCTAAAAACAGAATCCCTTTGCCTTTAACAGGAAACCATCCCGGCTTGCCATAGATGGTTCTGATCACACCATCTTCACATTCAACATTTCTGGGTATGCCGATCAGATCTCCTACTTCCATCTGACCCAGTCTGAGATCTATGCAGGTGGGGAATCCGTTATTTCCTATTCCATAAAGCTCTTTAGTCAGCTCATGAACTATTTGCGATTTGCCGCAGCCATGATTTCCCCAGAGTAGTGCAGAGATCCTGGCAGCAATGGCTACCTTCAAAGCTTTCTTTACCTGGGATGCGTTCATGACTCCTCCTTTTAATCTGTTTTAGTTAACGGGCTCCTGAGGTCAGTAGCCCTGCAATTTCTTCAGATCAATCTTCTCTTGATACTTTGCTAAAAGCTTAGCCTTCAAACGCCATCTGTGTTTGTTCTCTATGTTGTATGTAGCTGTGTTTTTTCTCACCCACTCTGGTGAAAGCCCGGAGTATCCTGAATAGTTGTAGTAATGATAATTTAGCCGTGCCATCATCTCCTTTAAAGAATTGAACTCCACCACAGTCCTGGTGCATCTCTTCGATTGAGAAGCATCGATGGCTACACCATTTTCCTCCGGTTTCATGCTGATCATCCAAATGCTTCCAGCCATCCAAACTCTCCATAAAGGAACAGAGCTTGCTCCTAGAGATGAGCTGTTTTGAAGTGCAATGAGCATACAGGCTACTTCATCTTTATTTTTTATCTTAACCTTTCCGGGCTTCTCTCTGATCATGCTTTTTTCTATGATGAATTTATGGAAGGGATAATGCGGTTTGGTGATCAGGAATGCATGTCGATTGACCGGACAGGTGATGACGTATCGACCTCCAACAGGCAGTTTATCTTTAGAAAATCTAAGTTTCATTCCACCATAGCTGGATAATTCTAAAAACTTATCCACCGATCCAAATCGAGCCTTTATTTGCTGCAACAGTGCGCCCTTATATTCATCCTCTGAGATGTGACATTTTACGTTGTCCGCCACATTCCACCGGAACCATTCACATTTGAGAAAGCAGTCCCTGCATTGGCTCTTTCTGAAGGCATCATATTGCAGTCTGGATCGGGTAGCTTCCTTTATCTGCTTCTTTCTGTCTTCAATCAGCCTCTCATCAAAGCTTATGTTCTCCAGGGTTACTCGTTCAAAAGCTCCTACACAGTATCCTGGCTTTATGAATTCTCCCTTTACTTGTAATTCAACTTTTCCATATTGCTTTAGCTTGGAAACCAACTGATCGATATTCTCTTGCTCTGAACAGGGAGAGCCCTCAAAAGAACATCTGTTGAATAACCTATCAAATTCATTATCACAGAAATCGCATAAGCTGAAGCTCTGATGATCAACCATCACATTCACCTCTTTGACCCAGTAACTGAAAGGTTTACCCCTCAGTCCTGCTCTCTGGAAGTTATCGAAGTCCGTGATGGCAAGTAGACCATTGTGCGAGACGATTATTACATTATTCAACTTTTTAAAATCAAAGCTTCCTTTCTGTCCGATTACCCAACCATTCACTTTAGTGTGGTACATCTCTTGCTCCTCCCAGATACAACAATGGCCACGCCGCGTAATAGATAGTTTTTTGACCCGATGAGCCTTGAGAAACTATCTGATAAAAACTCATTTTGAGTTTTCGCTGACAGCGTGGCCAATAATTATCTTCCCTTTTTCAATGGACACATCTTTGGAAATAGACCAAAGATGAAGTCCTCAACAGTCTCAGCTCCTTTCCCATCTACAGTTATGAATTGATACTGAAAGCTCATTCGACGCCTATGATACTTCCCGTCTATGTGAACCTTTCTCAAATAGATTTCAAAGCTATTCTTTGATCCTAATAGATCTCCATTTTGATAAAATGTGTAAAGTATTCCAGAGACCTGCTTACCCTGATATTGGAAGTAACACCATCTGTCGAGGAACTTTTTCAAGAAGACATCCCTTAATCGATATTTATATTTACCAGCGATATACCTATAAAATTCCCTTAGACTCTCATTTTCATTTAACATGATTATCGAAGCTCAGCTTCCTCGACCCAGATATCATTCTCATCATTATGCCAGCCATCAGTTCTGGGACAATAATCCTCTTTGCGAAAATCCATCTCTTTAGCCAGTCTCTTAGAATAAGCTTCAGCATTCTTCCTTTTTCTGAAACAGCACACTTGAGGACATACCCCGGATGAGAGACCTATAACCACAAAGATCCTTTCCACCTTTTCCTCCTTTCTTTCTTAGTAACCACACGAAACACATATTCATGCTCACAGGAACAGAAGAAAACTGATCTTGTTTGGAACCTCGATTATCCATTCACCCCATTTCGGCTTCGCTCAATGTTTTCAATAAAGAAATGGCGGCTTATCTGGCGATTCAGATTATCATTTCGGATGGTGTTCTTTTCTGAGAGAACCCGGGTGAAGGCATTATAAAAATCCCATTCCGTCTCTCCATCGATCTTCATGAAAACTGGAGCTATAAGATTATCCTTCAGCTCTAATTTCTTGAAGGTGGTTTGAACTGTGGGACGATCAATCTTAGTCTCCACCATCCTTTTCATTCCGGGCAAAAGCATATCTTTGTTTTCACCAAGTATTGTCAGGGAAGAGACGCCACCTT
>JAGMFA010000106.1 GCA_023127875.1 Candidatus Zixiibacteriota bacterium | reverse complement strand
GAGCTTGAATTAAGCTATGAGGATTATCCCTCCTGGTGTACGGTTACAGGAGATACCATCACCGGTGCGGCGGAATGCGATTACGCTGATACCTCATTTAAGGTGATTGTCTCAGATGGTGATCTGGCTGATACCCTGGAGGTGACTTTAGTGATTGACCATTCAAATGTCGCTCCGTCAATAACACCCATAGGAGATACTGTGTTCGTTCCCTTCCTTGAGAGCTTCATCTTTTATCCCACCGTAGTGGATCCGGATGATACTACTCACCTGATCACCTATCTGGAATATCCGCACTGGTGTTGGGTTCAGAACGATTCGGTGATTGGCACTGCTCCCGACACGATATTCTTGGAAGCATTGACAGTGACGGCGCAAGACTATTGCAACGCCGACACTTTATCATTTATGGTGAGAACGTATCTCTGCGGTGACGTCAATGCTGATGCGGTGATTGACATCGGCGATGTGGTTTATGTGGTAAACTATCTGTATAAGAACGGTCCTGATCCTGATCCCTTAGAAGCCGGAGATGCCAACTGCGACGGGATTATTGATCTCGGTGATGTGGTTTATCTGATAAACTATCTGTTCAAGGGCGGCCCAGAACCGGGTTGTTAGTTTCTGGTTGGTAGGTTAGTTTGTTCCGTATGAATTAGCCCCAGCTGTTAAGAAGCTGGGGCTTTTTTTACCTAACAGGATATACCCTCTTTACTTATATCTCAATCAAAAAGTAAATCTGCACAATACAATTTACACAGACCCAGAAACTCCAATCTTTTTAAACCCTTGACAAATTAACTAAAGCGACTATATTTATAATGGTATAAGAATCGGAACGTAATCCAAGACTTTTGGGTTGCATTCCGGGATTGACTTGCGGAGACAATTTATTTTCCATTTGCTGGAGTCGCTTCGTAATCCAGTATAACCGTTAACGAACTAAAAATGGAGAAAGACACAATGAAACAAAGGAGAATAATTGTAAACTTTGTGGTAATCATTTTATGCGTATTCTTGATGGCTGGAGTTTCCTCTGGGGAGGGGCTTTCAAGTGCTGATATCACCGCTTTACAGAAACAGGCACAAATCGAGGGGTGGACTTTCACCGTGGGCGAGAACTCTGCCACCAGCCGTTCGTTAGATGAGCTGTGTGGATTAGTGGTGCCTGATAACTGGTGGGTTGGTGCTAAGTTTAACCCCTGCACGCCGACTAAAGCCCTGCCAGATGCATATAACTGGTGTGATTTAGGTGGCTGTACTCCGGTTAAGAGTCAGGGTTCCTGCGGAAGCTGCTGGGCGTTTGGGACGGTTGGTCCGCTGGAATGTAATATTAAGATCAAAGACAATACCACCGTGGATATTTCCGAGCAGTGGCTGGTCAGTTGCAACTCCGATGGTTGGGGTTGTGGTGGTGGCTGGTGGGCTCATGATTACCATGAGTGGAAGACGGACCCATGCGGTGGAACCGGAGCCGTTATGGAGGCTGATTTTCCCTACGTTGCCTCTGATGTTCCCTGCAATTGCCCCTATCCACATGAGTATCTGATCGACGACTGGGCCTTTATTGGTAACGACTACAGTGTTCCGCCTGTGAATAATATCAAACAGGCCATTTTGGATTACGGCCCGGTGTCGGTGGCGGTTTACGCCAATTCTGCCATGCAGGCCTATACCGGCGGGATATTCAATGGCTGTGGAAGCGGTACAGTCAACCACGCCGTGGTACTGGTCGGCTGGGATGATAATCAAGGGACCGATGGCATCTGGATTATGCGCAATTCATGGGGTTCTGGCTGGGGTGAGGGTGGTTACATGCGCATACCATACGACTGCTCAAGTATCGGCTATTCTGCCTGCTACGTGGATTATCCAGGCGCATCAATGCTTAGGATAAATCTACCGGACGGTGTTCCGGAGGTCATTACTCCTGGCGAACCCACCGCTATCACAGTTCAGATCGAAGAGATCGGTGATTCGTATATCCCCGGGACAGGTATGCTTCATTATCGTTATGATGGTGGCACCTATCTTACCTCGCCGCTGGCTTCCTTGGGCGGAGATCAATACGAGGCCACGTTGCCACCAGCCGACTGTGATGACGATCCAGAATACTACTTCAGCGCCGAGGGAGTTACATCTGGAGTGATATATAACCCATCTGATGCTCCTGCTACTGTCTACTCTTCGCTTGTGGGAGAACTTGTGGTTTTGTTTGCTGACAACTTCGAGACTGATCTGGGCTGGACTGTTGAAAACGATCCCAATCTTACGGATGGCGCCTGGGAACGCGGTATTCCTATCGGCGGTGGTGATCGGGGTGATCCACCCACTGATTTCGATGGCTCAGGTAATTGTTATCTCACAGATAACGTAGATGGCAATTCCGATGTGGACGATGGGATCACCTGGTTAATCTCACCATCCATGGATCTGAGTGGGGGCATTGACGCCCGAGTCCATTACGCCTTGTGGTATACCAACAACTTTGGAAATGATCCTAACAATGATCTGTTCAAGGTGTATGTCTCTAACAACGATGGTGCAAGCTGGACTTTGGTTGAGACAATTGGACCTCAAACCTCTGCCGGGTGGAAAGAATATAGCTTTATGGTTGGCGATTTTGTCACGCCCACAAACCAGGTTAAAGTTCGTTTCGAAGCCTCAGATCTGGGCGCTGGGTCTGTGGTGGAAGCAGGTATCGACGACTTCACCGTTTCCGTCTTCGAGTGTGGAGAGTATATTTGTGTAGATACCGATGGTGATGGTTATGGTGATCCCTGGCATCCAGAAAACACCTGCCCGGACGACAACTGCCCCTACATATACAATCCGGATCAGGCAGATGCCGACAATGACAGTATCGGCGATAGCTGTGACGTTTGCACTGACACCGACGGTGACGGCTACGGCAATCCGGGATTCCCTGCGAACACATGCGACATTGATAACTGTCCTTATGTTTATAATCCGGATCAGGAGGATTACGATGGTGATGGCGTGGGCGATAGTTGTGACATTTGCCCCTACCACCCGGATGATGACTGTTGCAATCCTATTGGCTCAAATCTGCCACCGGAGATAACCTCACCTGAAGCTGACACCGCCACGCCAGGTAAGCCACCGTTTGTATATGTCGCCACAGCCATCGATCCGAACTGTGACGGCACGGAGCTTGAATTAAGCTATGAGGATTATCCCTCCTGGTGTACGGTTACAGGTGATACCATCACCGGTGCGGCGGAATGCGATTACGCTGACACCTCATTTAAGGTGATTGTCTCTGATGGTGATCTGGCTGATACCCTAGAGGTGACTTTAGTGATTGACCATTCAAACGTGCCTCCGTCAATAACACCCATAGGAGATACTGTGTTCGTTCCCTTCCTTGAGAGCTTTATCTATTATCCCACCGTAGTGGATCCGGATGATACTACTCACCTGATCACCTATCTGGAATATCCGCATTGGTGTTGGGTTCAGAACGATTCGGTGATTGGCACTGCTCCTGACACGATATTCTTGGAAGCATTGACGGTGACGGCGCAAGACTATTGTAACGCCGACACTTTGTCATTTATGGTGAGAACGTATCTCTGCGGTGACGTCAACGCTGATGCGGTGATTGACATCGGCGATGTGGTTTATGTGGTAAACTATCTGTATAAGAACGGTCCTGATCCTGATCCCTTAGAAGCCGGAGATGCCAACTGCGACGGGATTATTGATCTCGGTGATGTGGTTTATCTGATAAACTATCTGTTCAAGGGTGGCCCAGAACCAGGTTGTTAGTTTCTGGTTGGTAGGTTGGTTTGTTCCGTATGAATTAGCCCCAGCTTTTAAAAAGCTGGGGCTTTTATTAAGCCCTAATCGGGTTGTACCATTCAGGATAAACCTTACCCCTGGGAATATGGGAATTTAAATGTATCTATAACCATCTTCAGCTTTTTCAGTCCCCTGATTGCGTAGGCAAGTAGGAAAGAGGTGCGAAATTCGTATGAATGCTTCGCATAGCTCAATTATACCGCACCAGTGGATGCATATCTGTTTATCATATTTCTTTTATCTTATGGTTTCTTTTTGTATATTAAAAGTATGAAAATAAATAAAGCATTTGTGATCTCAGTTTTTGTCTTCATCTGCATAGCACTTGTCCTGATTGTCCGATTAAGCCTTACTGGTTTCACTGCAAAAATCTCGCCCAATTCCAGCAAAGAAGAGTGCCTTAAAGTAGCTTGCCGGTATCTGGAAAACGATGAGCCGGAATCTGCCATCTATCCTTTGCTTTTGGCTATTCAGAAGGAGGAAGATGACTTTCGGGCACATTTTCTTTTAGCGAAAGTATATCGTCAGGTCCGAATTTACCATCTGGCTGAGAGAGAGTGCAAAACCAGCTTAGAGCTTAATCCTGAAAACAGAGAAGCTTTAGAGCTTTTATGTCAGATCAAATTTGAACAGGGGAAACTAAGCTGGAAGGAAAAAAATCTGCAACAGGCCATCTTAGAGTTTACCTTTGTTGTGGCAAAAAGCGAGGATCAGAAGTTGATTGATAGCATTGCCCATCTTACTGGGGGCAGATTCAAAATCACCCGGCTGACCAATGATCTTTTCTGCGATGATGCTCCCAGCTTTTCTCCTGATGGCAAGCGGATCGTTTATCATTCCGATACCAGCTACTTCTTGGAAGATTACGGGCTTGAGAAGATCCAGGTGAAGAAAAGCAGAATTTTTGTCATGGATGCAGATGGGAAAAACAAGACATGTCTCTTTCCACCAGAAGAGCATGAAACTTCAGAGCGCTTTGCCCGTTTTTCTCATGATGGCAGATTTGTAGTGTATGAAAAAGAAAACTCATCGCCTCATATAAGTGACACCATCTTCAATGCCGACCGGGACATCTTTATAAAGAATTTATACACCGGCGAGGCAAAAAGGCTCACCCACGATGATACCTATGACGGTCTCCCCAGTTTCTCCTCAGACGATAGCGAGATAATATTTGTGAGTGATCGACCTGGTGCAAGAGGCTCCATCTACAGGTTGAATTTGAAAAGCAGAGAAACTGAGAGTATTTCTTTAAAGAAATCCTGGGAGGAAACAATTGGACTGCTCAGGCGCCCTAGAGGGATGGTTCTGCCATATTGTCCCAGCTTTTCACCTGATGGGAAATTTGTTTTACTTCATGCCGGTTGGGAAAATAGGGGTGTTTTCCTTTTAGATATAGATAGCAAGAGCTGGAGACGTCTCACCGATAGAAGAAATGATTGTTTTTTTCCTTCATTTTCTGTTGATGGAAAAAAAATCGTCTTCGTTTTTGGTGACTCTGATGAGCAGGATCTATATATCATGGATGTGGACGGTTCTACCCAGATAAGGCTGACCTATGATGGGGGAACCAAAAGATACCCTTCTTTCTCGCCGGATGGAAATTCGATCATCTTTGCAGGAAAACGAAAAGGAGAACCGGACAATTACTTTGAGATCTATCTTTTGCATCTGGATCAAACCATCAACAGGGAAAAATTGAAAGAGAGGTTGAAGGAGTTGGAGAGGGTTAGTGTTGAGAGTTTGATGACCTTACCCCCTATCTCCCCTTCAGGGTGTCCTTCGATCCCGAAGATCTCAGGATCGAGGGAAATCCCTTCAGGGTGAACCCCTCTCCATAAAATGGAGAGGGGGACAAAGGGGGAGAGGTGAGGTTGCAGATAACTGAACATGTGGAAGCGCAAGAAAATAGAAATACAAAATCAGATCCAGACCATTAGGGAAGCCCTATACGACATCTTGGAAGTTCAAACTATTTACTACACCAGGAAGGATATTTTTATCAAAGTTTTCCCATATCTTTCCATCGCTAACTGGAAGGAAATAGTGGAAAGCAGGCTTTCATCTTTAGGTTACTTTGTGGAGTTCGAGCAGCTCGATCCTGCTGAACCGGCCGGTCCCGTGATACTTCATATTGGAAGGCTAAAAGATCGAAGAAAGACACAGATTCCCTGGACTAACATAATCCTATTTCTTTTGACGGTGATCACCACCTTACTTGCCGGCGCATATATGAATCAAGCCGATCCGTTGTCCAATCCTCTTTTCATCTTCAAGGGTGCCTCATTTGCGGTTCCTTTACTTTTGATTTTGACATTTCATGAGTTCGGACACTATATCGAATCAAGAATAAACGGTATCAAGGTCAGCCTGCCTTATTTTATTCCCGGCCCCACCCTGTTTGGAACCTTCGGAGCGGTGATCCGATCAAAATCTCCCTTTAAAACCCGCAGGGATCTTCTGGATGTGGGAGCCGCAGGACCCATCGCCGGGTTCGTGGTTGCAGTAATTGTTGTTATTATCGGACTCTCGCATTCTCAAATTGTGGAAGAGGTTCCGGGAGAAGGTCTAATTCTTGGGGAGTCGTTGATATTCAAATTTCTTTCCTGGATGGTATTGAAAGACGTTCCCCAGGGACATACCGTGCTTTTAAGCCCGGCCGCCTTCGCTGGCTGGGCCGGGATTTTGGTCACTATGCTCAATCTTCTGCCCATCGGACAGTTAGACGGTGGCCATATCATGTATGCTCTCTTGGGAAAAAACCAGCGCAAGGTTGCCACAGTGGCAACCTTAGCCTTGATCCCCTTGGGATTTTTTCTATGGATGGGATGGTTTGTGTGGGTAGCTTTGGTTCTGTTAATTAAAATCGGTCATCCGCCTACATTGAATGATCAGGTGCCTTTAGACACCAAGCGGAAGGTAATAGGCTGGCTGTCAATGTTCATCTTCATCCTCTCCTTCATCCCGGTGCCCATCAAATGAGAGCCGGCATCCTTCCAGACAAGCCCTGAACCGTATGGTTCAGGGCAAGCTCGAGTGCTGCATCCGTAGGTCCGAAATCCCCCCATTTGGGGGGTTCGGATAACTAATTCCTCCATAGTTGAATTCCAACAGTGAATGACAATATATAAGGTAGCCGCCCCGCTAAGCGGGGCGCACCATCTTCGCCCCAATTGGGCGGATGCGTTCAGTGCCTGTCGGGTCCCCGATCTAATAGGCGAGATAATGTGAAAATCATGCAGAAGTTCGTCCCCAGGTCAGGGGGACCTGGCGAACACAGAAAGGATTTTCTCGCACCCTAAAGGTCAGTTGACTTCCTATGGATCCAAATGGA
>JAGMFA010000105.1 GCA_023127875.1 Candidatus Zixiibacteriota bacterium | reverse complement strand
TTCAGGATGAATCCCTGTCCGAACTTCAAAGCGGACAGCCACAAGGTCAGTTGACTCAAATGAGGCTGTCCCTACGGTAACGCTTTCTTCCGAACAAAACACAACGATACTTTTTCAACACACCCTGAAGGGATTCACCCTGAAGGACATTTAGCCCTGCCAATAAAGTTTTTCAATATCAATTTTTGCACTACCTTGTATCTTTGCAGAAATTTGAAAAAGTCGAAGCGCTCATAGTTGTGACGTTCACTGTTTTTGTCGATAAACAATATTGACCTGACAATGAGTTCGTAGGCTAGGTCCCTTGCCCAGCGTCATACTCCTATCTGGGGAACATTCAGCTCGTCCCCGGTTACACTGGATTAATCTTATAGCTTTCAAACTCCGTATATGTGACTGTGCCTCGCACCAGGGCATTCACTTTTAGCTTGATTTTAGAATAATTTTTGTTAACTTAACAATTTGTGAGAGCGGACGTGGTGAAACTGGTATACACGACAGCCTTAGGAGCTGTTGGTCGAAAGACCGTGGGAGTTCGAGTCTCCCCGTCCGCAGTTTACAGTTGGCAGTTAGCTGAAGACTGCTAACTGGAAACTGCAAACTGTCAACTGAAGACTGAAAACTGCTCACTGGAAAAGGAGATGACACTTGAGTCAATCAGATAATGACGAAAAGAAATTGAATGTGGACGTGCAGGAAGGAAAAGGATGGAAAAGGACTTTGGAGATTGAAGTACCCAAAGAGACGGTGGATGAAGAATTTGAAGCCGCATATCAAAAATACAGAAACTTAGCCAAGATTCCTGGTTTCCGTAAAGGCAAAGCGCCAATGCATACGGTGAAGCTTCGCTACCAAAAAGAGATCGAGGAGGAGGTCTTGGAATCGCTGGTGCCAAAAGCGTACGAAGATGCCGTAAAGGAAACCAGTCTCTCTCCCATCTGTCTGCCGGAGGTGAAGGATATTCAGTTTAAGGAAGAAACTCCTCTGAAATTTAAAGCTGAAATCGAAATCAAACCGGAGGTGGAGGTGAAAAACTACACGGGTCTGGAAGTGGCGAAAAGAGTCAAACAGATAACGGACAAAGACGTCGAGCAATCTTTAAACTATCTGCGAGAAGATTTCGCCGAGCTTCACCCGGTGCAAAGGGAGGCTAAACTCTATGACCACCTGATCGTGGATATGACCAAATATCAGGATGGGAAGGAGGATAGGCTGAAAAACCAGGAGCTTTTCTTGGATCCACATAACATGATCAAAGAATTTCAGGAAGCTTTAGTAAATGCAAAAGCTGGCGAGAAGAAAGAATTTGAGGTGGACTATTCTCCCACCTTTCACAACAAGAAGCTGGCGGGAAAGAAAGTCGGATATCAGATCACCATCAGGGATGTAAAGGAAAAAGTTCTGCCTGAGGTAAATGACAATTTTGCTAAAACCGTGGGGGGATACAACACCATAGTTGAACTGAAAGTCAAGGTAAGAGAAGGTTTGGTCAAAAGAGCTCAAAGGGATGCAGAGGGGGAGGTGAAGAATGAATTGATTAATCAGGTAATAAAACGCAACCCCTTCGAGGTCCCGGATACCCTTTTTAACTACTACATAGATTCGTTAATAAAGGATTTGAAAACAAAGTATAAGAAGGTGAATGAAAAAAAGATTCGAGAGGAATATCGGGATATAGCCATAGGTCACATAAGATGGGACCTGCTTTTTCACCAGATCGTTGAGAAGGAAAATATCCAGGTAACCCAGGAAGAGATAGATGCCTGGGTCGAAGATTTTGCCCAGAATTATAAGATGAAAACCGAGGAGGCGAGAAAGCTTTCGGAAAATCCTTCCCAGCTCAAAAGAATAAAAGAAGATCTTTTGGAGAAGAAAACCCTCAACTTTCTCCTCCAAAATGCGAAAATAAAAGAGGAAACCTTCTTTCCTCAAAAGACTGAAGAAGAAAATTCAGGTAACCAAATCCAATGACAGAAAACAGTGTAGGAACCTATTACTTGAAACCAAAAGAGAAAGGACAGGATATGCCCTTAGTTCCCTATGTGATAGAACAGACCGGAAGGGGAGAGAGAGCTTACGATATCTTCTCCCGCCTTCTGAAAGATCGTATAATCTTCATCGGCTCACCCATCGATGATGTGGTGGCGAATCTGGTGATAGCTCAACTTCTCTTTCTGGAGGCGGATGATCCGGAGAAGGATATAAACCTATACATAAACTCCCCCGGCGGGATCGTCCCTTCGGGACTGGCTATCTACGACACCATCCAGTTCGTCAAGCCGGATGTAGCCACCACCTGTGTGGGGCAGGCGGCAAGCATGGCGGCTTTGCTCCTGTGTGCCGGAGCCAAAGGAAAAAGAGCGGCTTTGCCCCACGCCCGGATTATGATCCACCAACCCTGGGGAGGAGTGCAGGGACAGGTCTCCGACATCGAGATTCATACCAAAGAGCTTATGCTGGTGAAAAAGAAGGTGAATGAACTTTTGTCCAAGCATACCGGACAGCCCTTAGAGAGAATCGAAAAGGACACCGACCGAAACTTCTTCATGTCGGCAGAGGAGGCTAAAGCATACGGTCTGATAGACGAATCTTTTGAAAAGAAGAAAAAGTGAGATTTCACGGGGATCCTTTAGATAATCAGTTCCAGAAGATCGATTTCACCCCGCTGAGACGTTTTGTATTTTTCCACGAATGAGCTGAAGACTTAACCTCTGTTCCCTTCATAAGAGAAGGAGAGGAGGATAAAGAGGTGAAACCACAGTTCTCTTTTTAATGTGAAAACAAAACTCACGTTACCTGATGCATTGAAAAAAACCTTAAATCGTTGTCTGTCTAATCGAATTGAAACCAGGAAAGGAAACGGATTTGAATCATAAAGGTGAAAGCCCCAAAAAAAGAGGCTCAGTCTCGCAGAGATGCTCCTTCTGCGGAAAAGGAACAGACCAACCTGGGAAATTTTTTTCCGGGTTGGATGCTATAATCTGTGATCAGTGCGTCACCCTGTGCCAGGAGGTTCTGGATAAGGATCTGGAGAAAAAGAAGAAAGCAAAAGTTTTTCGACTTCCCAAGCCCAAAAAGATTAAGGAATTTTTAGATCTTTATGTGATCGGGCAAGAGAAAGCTAAAAAATCTATCTCGGTGGCGGTATATAATCATTATAAAAGGGTTTTGTTTCCTCAGGCAGATGATGAGGTGGAGCTGGAGAAAAGCAACATTCTCCTTTTGGGACCTACCGGCACAGGAAAGACTCTTTTTGCCCAGACTCTGGCCAAAATGCTTCGTGTTCCCTTCTCCATTGCGGATGCCACCGCCCTCACCGAGGCAGGATACGTGGGGGAGGATGTGGAAAATATTTTAGTGCGGTTGCTTCAGGCGGCTGACTATAACCTGGCAAAGGCAGAAAAGGGGATCATCTACATAGATGAGATAGATAAAATCGCCCGAAAGGAGGCAAATCCTTCTATCACCCGGGATGTCTCAGGCGAGGGAGTCCAGCAGGCTCTGCTGAAAATTCTGGAGGGAACGGTTGCCAATGTGCCTCCTCGGGGAGGGAGAAAACACCCGGAACAGTCTTACATACAGCTCAACACCAAGAACATACTGTTCATCTGCGGAGGGGGCTTTGATGGATTGGAGAAGATCGTCCAAGCAAGGGTTACCCACAAGGTTATGGGTTTCGGAGCAGACATCACCAAAAGAGGCGAAAAGAAAATAGGTGAGATATTGAGTCTGGTGGAGGGGGATGATCTGATGAAATATGGAATGATCCCGGAGCTGGTGGGGAGACTTCCAGTGGTGTGCGCCTTAGATGAGTTGGATTCTGACGCGCTTCTTTTAATACTCACCAAGACCAAAAATGCCTTAACCAAGCAATATCAAAAATTCTTCGAAATGGAGGGGATCAAGCTTAAATTCTCAGATGAGGCTTTGCAGGCGGTGGTGAAGGTGGCGCAAAAAAGAGGAACCGGAGCCCGGGCTTTAAGATCAGTGATGGAGGAAGCCATGCTGAATATCATGTATGAGATCCCTTCCCGAAGAGACGTAGCCGAATGCATCATCACCGATAAGACCATCCTTTCTGGTGCTCCACCAATTTATCGAGGCAAAAAGGAAAAGGCGGCTTAGATTAGAGGAAGTTTCACCAACTATCACCTTTGGTGAGCTGTTCGTCTTAAATCTAGAACCTGATTTATCCAGCTTCCTAAAAGCTTTAATATCGTATTGTTATGGATAGACTTGGGTAAGACCAAGGTGGTGACGAACCTCTTTGATTGTCTAAATATGCCAGAACGGTAGAAGCTTATGAACATCTTAATGGGCCGAGCTAAGTTCTCTGCTTGAGGATTGACAGACTATCTCCTACATAGAGGTGGGAATTCCCAGACGGGTCTCCGTCATCCCACCTCGAGCTGAGATAATAGAGAAACCCTTCAGACTCGTGATCAATAAAATCTTTAACCATCCAATCTAAAATTCGTATCAGAAAATTGGGCTTTGTCAAATCTTTTGGATGTTGAGATATGCCTTTAAGAATAAAAAGCGCCACTTATATCAAAAGTATCCCCGATCTGAAACAGCTTCCTAAAGATCTGCTTCCCGAGATAGCTTTTGCCGGTCGCTCCAACGTGGGAAAATCATCAGCCTTGAATCTATTGGTAAAGATCAAGAACTTAGCTAAAACCAGTTCCACTCCGGGCAAGACCAAACTGATCAATTTTTTCTTAATAAACAAAAATCTTTACTTTGTGGATCTGCCCGGATACGGCTATGCCAAAGCCTCCAAATCCATGCGGAAAAGCTGGGGAAAGCTGGTGGAGGATTATCTAAAGGAGCGGAAAAATCTTAAAGGGACCGTACTTTTGATAGATTCAAGACGCGGACCCTTAGAGCCGGATTTACAACTTTCCGAATGGCTCGATTTTTATGGGAAAAGAAAATTGATCGTTCTGACCAAAACAGATAAGCTCTCCCGATCAGCACTTTTGTCCAATGTTAAAAAGACATGCCAAGTTCTGAACCTCAATTCGGATTCTTTGGTTTTGTTCTCGGCTAAGACAGGTGAAGAGAAAGATAAGATACTCAAATGGATTGCGCAAGTGATAAAAAAATAGCCTAATTTGTCGATTTTCCTTATGGAGAAGGACACTTTATGACATTAGCTGAATTAGCATTTGCTTGCTATTTGTACGGTAAGTTCACTGACTATGACGCATCGTATCTTCGTTTTCTCGATGCTACTAATGGTTTCCCAGACCTAACCAATCAGGAACATCGCCAAGCGATCCTTACTTGGCTAAATCAATGGGGTTGTCGACAATTTTCACATGAATATCATGAGCAAGCTTCCATTGGGATACTATCTTGGTACAACGATTTTAATGCCGTTCTACCCAATGTAAATAGCAGTCTATTGGAACTAACCGATCAAGAGTTGGAACCAATTAGTGGTGCTTACGAATCGCTGGCGAATCGCATTGCATCATACCAAAACAGAAATAGAATACCTGTTACTGTTCGATTTGGACCTGCTGGTGCAGCAAAGGTCTTGTTTGCCATTCGGTCCAAATCTCTTGTTCCATGGGATAAAAAAATTCGTACACGTCTCGGATTTGATAGTTCTGGAATTTCTTATCTGTCTTATTTAAGACACGTTAAATCTAGACTTGAAGAACTTACTGAATTCTGTCATTTGGAGCGTTTTGAATTATCCGATTTGCCACAACGGCTGGGTAGACCGAATTCATCGATTCCTAAACTTATTGATGAATATTATTGGGTTACAATTACCAAAGCTTGTCCTCCGCCAGATAGTGCTACTTTTCAGCGCTGGGCAAATTGGAGTCAATAATAATTTTGCTCCCGGGCGGATGTTATCATCCGCCCATTAGACCGCTGGATGATAACATCCAGCGGGAGCGGGAAGGAAATAGATAGGAGGTGTCATGAATAAATTAATTGAGAGAATAGTAATCGACCCAAGCATTTGCAGTGGTAAACCTTGTATAAAAGGAACACGGATTCCTGTGCATATTATATTGGATTTACTAGCTGCGGGAGAGGACTTTGAAGGAATCAAAAGGGCTTATCCTAACATTAAGGATGAAGATATAAGAGCATGTTTATCCTATGCTTCAGCGCTGGCTGATGAAGAAGCCGGGGTTACCGCACATGAAAAAAGAACAGATAAAAAAAGAACTTAAGACTCTTTTTAGAAGTCTGGACTTTGTCAGTAATAATTTTCTTAACAACAAAAAGCTAAGCAAAAAGGAACTTCAGATATTTTTTAATATCTATCAACAACTTGGCTTGGTATGGGAATTTTTAGGCTTACAGTGCAAACATTGGGATGGCTATAAAAAGACAAAGGACGCTAAAGAGGTATGTAAAATATGTGGAAAGGTTAAAGGGGTGGATGAATTTTATTATCTATTACCCAGGGAGAGTTCCAAAAAATTAGGCGCAAGACTAAAACCGAATTCAAAAAAGACTTTTAAAAATAAGAAAGAGGCAACAATTATTAATGACACTATTGATTTTCATGGAGCAATCGTAAATGTGGATGTGCACAATTCTTATAAATCGAACCTCTTGGGTAAAAAACATGGAATCAATATCGCGGCTGAGAGGTTGGTGAAGCTAAAAGAAAATGGAGTTGAATGTCATATAGACCAGCATCTTGTCTATGTAAAAATGAATAAGACAGGGAGGAAACTCGGAAAAGAGAAATATGGTGGTTTTCCATGGGAGATAAAAAAGAAAGATTTAAAAAACTTCCCTGTTATTTTTGAATTTGATGAAAATTATCAATTTCTGGGGTTAGAGATTCTGCGATAAAAAAGAGCCATTCTCATTTTTGTTGCGCGTTAACTTGCGCAGGCTGAAGCCTGCGGCTACCATGCACGAGCAGATTTAAGGGAGGAGAAATGCCTAATCGAGTGGTTGTGGGAATGCAGTGGGGGGATGAAGGAAAGGGGAAAATCGTTGACATCTTAACCCAGGAGGCGGACATTGTAGCCCGATTTTCCGGAGGCGCCAATGCTGGCCACACCGTGGTCATAGATAACGAGAAATTCATATTACATCTTGTCCCCACCGGCATCTTGCACAAAAACAAAACCTGTGTGATCGGAAACGGGGTGGTGATCGACTTAGAACATCTTTT
>JAGMFA010000104.1 GCA_023127875.1 Candidatus Zixiibacteriota bacterium | reverse complement strand
CAGGGTGAACCCAATTTGACTTTTTCAGAGCTCTCTCAAAATAAACTTGACAAAAGCGTTTTAGATTTTATTTTGGATGCGTAATTCTGTAAGTCTTTGATTTTATTGTATTCTTTGATGAATTTATAACTGAAGGAGGATGAGGTATGAAAAGATTCAAGACCTCAGGGGTGAGGGTCGTTCTCTTGGCGGGATTTATTCTTGGCCTTTTGGCTTCGTCAGGCTTTGCTCAACAGTTGAAAATCGCATACGTGGACGTCCAGCGACTAAAAGCTGAGTATAAGGAATACGTCCAGGCTCAGGAAAAATTCAATAAGCTTATGGTGGTCTGGCAGGCAAAGGCAGATTCGATGCAAAGCGAGATGCAGGAATTGGCGGACAGGTTAGAAAAGCAAAGCCTTCTTTTAAGCGAGCAGGCAAAAAACGAAATAAGGGAACAACTCGTGGTTAAACAGAATGAGTATCAGCTCTTTGTCAACCAGGTAATGGGTCCTGATGGTGAGGCGGCACAAAAAGAATATGAACTTTCCAAGTCCCTGATTGATAAGATAAACACGGTGATAAGGCTTATTGCGTTGAAGGAAAACTACACCTATGTTTTGGATTCAACCGCTGGAACTGTCCTATACGCCAAAGATGAATTGGATATAACCAATAAAGTTCTGGTAGAGTTGAATAAATAGAAAAGAGGTAGCGGAAACCTTCAGGTTTCCAAAGGGAATTTAGTCACATACGCAATTAGATTCAGTTCAAAAAGCAATGGGGAGATAAAAATATGAAACAGGTGTTAGAATTCTGTTTACTGTGGACATTTTGTTTTCTTTTGGCTTGCGGTTCAACCGAAAAACAATCAGAAAAGGAGGAAAAAGTGGGTCAAGTTCAGGAAGAAAAAAGAAAGGAAATCTTGGTAAAGGTGATAAACCTGTTAGAGGAAGGAAAGGAAGAAGATGCTGAGGATTTCATGAATGATCTGGGTGACGATAAGACCGTTTTGAATTCTTATATCGAATTAGGTATTGATTTGCATCATGCCGGAAAATTGGACCAGTCCATGCTGATAAACCAGCTTGGGGTGAAAGCAGCGTTGAAGAAAGGGGACAAAAAGGCTGCTGCTGTTATGCTTCACAATATTGCCGCCTTCTGTGCTCCGGAATTTGATGAAAACGTTTCCGAAAAATGTCAGGAGATCGGATTTGACGCTGCTCAAAAAGCCCTGGAACTAAGAAAAGAATTGGGTGAAAAAGGTCCCTTAGCCTGGGCACACTGGGATATAGGGCTTTATTATCTGATTAAGAAAGACCCGGAGCACGCAACCGAACATTTCCACGAGTGCATTAAGGTCGCAGAGGAGGCAAATGAACCTGTGAATGCTGCCTGGGGTAAGATTTTTCTTGGTAAAACCAAACTGAAGCTGATCCCTGAAAAGAAAGAAGAAGGGCTGAAGGACTTAAAAGAAGCAAAGGCAACCTTCGAAAAAGAAAAGGACGATTGGGGACTGGAAGAGGTGGGGAAAATACTGCACAAATATTCGGCCGATTGAGACAACAATGTTTAACGATGCATCGATAATAGCAGGAGGTATTTCCCAAACAGAAATTTGTGCTCGCTGGGGCTGTTATCATCCCCAGCCCTTGAAAGATTTCATAAGAATCTCCTTCAGAATCAAGCTCTTGCTGATGATAACATCCACAAGGAAGTGTCTCGTAGGTCAAGCGTGTCCGCAGAACTGCTTGACGAAAAAGATTGTCAACCATCCTTCAGGATGATTGACCTACAAACTGCCTGTAGAGAGGTCGTGGATTGGGGGTTTATATAGACTGTATAAAACGCAGACAGACCGTGTCTATGAGTAAAAAACCATTGAATTTATTGCAGTTACTGATTTTTACGGTACTTTCCGAGGTGTTTTATACAGCAGATTCAGCTATTAAAAGGTTCTTATACGGAACTGTATAAGAATAGTTATGCTTATAAACTTGAACTTATATGAATTAAAATGAATGAAAATAAAATTGACAATTTCTTAAAAAAAGTTCCGGAAGATTACTTATTATTATTTTGTTTTTTTTGTTAATTCTTTTTGGTATTGTTTGGAAATCAGCTATTCTACTACTATCATTTATTGTAATTTTAATAATTATTCTTATTGGTGGATATTCTCGCACAAAATTACTTGGTAAAGAAATATTAAGAAAAAAATTAATAGGCCTTGGTGCAAGCGAAGAAATATTAGATCCAATTTTTGATTCAAATCTTCTGCCTCCCAGAAAAGACCAAAAACAAAAACCATTTATTCGTAAAGAAGAAGATAAGAAAAATATAAAAATAAAATTTAATATAAATTCGATAGAATATTTCAAAGAAAGTCAAAAATATTTTAAATTGGGTGATTTTGATAATGCGATTAAAAAGTTAAAGTTATCTATAGATCATGATCCCCAAAATTGGTATTCCCATTTGCTTCTTGGTTCTATATTTTTAAACTTCAAAAATGACGCTGACAATGCCTTAAAGTATCTTAAAAACGCAATGGAACTAGATAAAAATCATTTTAATCAATATATGAATGCTGGGGTTGCTTATATTTGGAAAGGTGAAAATGAATTAGCAATAAACGCCTTGAATGAATCTATTGATATAATTGAAAGAGATAAAGTATCCCGTCATTTGCCAAGAATAATTATGGAATATGGTAAATGTCTTATGTTTATTGCAGAGGCATATCTTAACTTACAAAATAGTCAGAAATCAATAGAATATTTAAAAAATGCCACATCTAAATTTAATGAAGTTCCTCCGCAGTATCGGGATGAAGGGATTAATTATTGGTTAGATGAGGCAGAAAAAAGATTGAAAGAATATAAAAAACAAGCATAACCACGGTTTCCAGTTGACCTGAGACAGCGAGTTGCAACTGGAGCTACCCGCGAGGAAGTAGAAAAAAACATTCGGGAGGCGATTAGCTTTCATATTGAAGGGCTAAAAGAGGATGGACTTCCTCTTCCAGAACAAGCATCATTTACTGAATATATAGAAGTATAGCAGTGCGGCCGTAACCGCAACTGTCGATGCCCCGTTGCTTCCGGGTTTCGTAATCCCCAAGCATCTAAAAGCTCGACCGCGATTTCCCCCCTGACAAAAAGAAAGGGTGAAAGACATTGTTCCACCCTTTCTTTTTCACTTGCAAAAGTTTCTGGTCTACTTCAAAAATGAGGTGACTTCGACTTCACCCAAGGATTCCAGCCCGGTTTTAAGCTCCTCAGCTTTGCTCACCACCACCAGCTTTATGTTGTCCGGGTCCAGATATTTTTGGGCAACCCGTAAAATGTCATCTGCGGTCACAGCATTTATGTTCTTGCGGAAATTCTTTATGTAGTCCTCTCCCAGATCATAGAGCTCAACGTTTAAAATCTGTGTGGCGATCTGCTCCGGGGTCTCAAACTGTAAAGGAAAATATCCATTATAGAAAGACCTGGTTTCAGAAAGTTCTTTCTGCGAGACCTTTTCGGTGCGCATTCTTCTAATCTGATCCAGGGTGGCTTGCATTGCCCCCAGGGTTGAATCGATACGGGTGAAGGTGCTCACCGTAAAAGCTCCTTTTAACCTGTATCTATCAAAATTGGAATGTATGTCATAGGTGAGCCCTCTTTTGTCTCTCACCTCATCCACCAAGCGAGAGGCGTATCCTCCCCCTCCTAAAATGTAGTTCATCACCCTGACTGGAAAATAATCTGGGCTTTTTCTTTGGATGCCGAAGTGTCCGATCTTGATGTAAGATTGAGTTAAATCCGGCTTATCCACCAGAAGTATCTGGTGTCCCTTTATCCGGGGAGGCGGGGCAAAGTCGGGTGTAACAAATTCTCTTCTTTCCCAAAAACCAAATTTGCTTTTGACCTTCTTCAGCACATCGTCGGCCTTAATATCCCCAACCACCGCCAAGATGGCATTATTGGGCACGTAATAAGTTTTGTGAAAATTAACTATGTCATCTCTGGTGATGCCCGGGACACTTTCCTCGGTGCCTTCCCGGGGTTGACCATAGGGATGCTCGCCAAAAACAAACTTTCTGAAGTTTTCTTCTGCTACCGATCCGGGATCATCTTTTTGTTGCATTATTCCAGCGATGATTTGTTTTCTTAATCTCTCTATCTCATCATCCTTGAAGGTGGGATTCAGGATGATATCTGCCAACAGGTCCAAGCCGGTATCGAAATATTTATTGAGCACGCGGCAGGTTGCAAAGGTGGCATCCCAACCTGCCCCGGCACCCAAGGTGCCTCCTACAAAATCTATTTCCTCTGCAATCTGAGTGGCATCTTTTGTCCTGGTGCCTTTTCTCAGAAGTCCGGCGGTTAAATTGGCCAACCCCGCTTTACCCGGAGGATCATAGGCTGAACCCGATTTCAGCACCAATCTGAAGGCAACCACCGGCAACTCATGGTGTTCAATCACTATCAGCTTTAGGCCATTATCCAAAGTCTCCTTCTTAATCTCTGGAAGCTTTATCTCCTGAGCAAAGGCATTAGTAAAATTGCTCGAAGTTAAAAGCAGAAGGAAAGTGATAACAATTACGTTCAACAGAACTATCTTAAAACTTTTCTTTCTCATTTTTCAGCTCCTTTTGGTTAATTTTTTCTCTTTAATAATACAAACGCACTAAATGTTTTTACATTGTCATTGCGAGCCCGAAAGGGCGTGGTCCCGCCAACGGCGGGACTTCGTTTCACTCGCAATGACATTTTATTTAACGCGTTTGTTTAGTATTATTCGTGGGTAGGGGTCTGCTCCTCTGGCATCTCTGGAACCAATACCACCACATTTCTGTTTTTTTCGTCGAAATATTCGTTTGCCACCCGCATCACATCCTGGGCTGTAACCTGCTGAAACTTCTCCGCTTCCTCAAACAATTTACTGTAATCCCCCAGCAAAGTTTGATAATAGCCCATCCAGAAACCTTTATCCTTTACAGATTGAAGCCTAAAGATGAATTTCGATTCGAGCTGGTTTTTGGCTTTTTGCAGTTCTTTTTCCTCTACCGGTTCATTTTTAAGCTTATCGATCTCTTCAAAGAGAGTCTTTCTACCCTCCTCGACTGTGTGTCCAGGCTGCATGATGGCGAAACAATAAAAAAGTCCAGGGTCCTGCAATAGGAGACAATCGCCTCCTACCTGCAAAGCAGATTGATCCTGGTAGATCATCTTCTGGTAAAGACGAGAGCTTTGTCCGGTAAATAAGATTCTGGCCGCCACGCTCAGGGGATAAGTGTCGGGGTGTCCAAATTCAGGGAGGTGATAGCCGACCATGAAAGCTGGCATCTGCGCAATCTTATGGATGTAGGTGATCCTTTCGCCCTTTTGCTCTGGTTCCACCGTTCCTAACTTAGGTGGAGGTGGCTGAGCTGGAATGTCGTCATAGTATTTATGCATCAGTTTCATGACTTCTTTGGGATTCACATCACCAGCCACTATTGCCGTCGCATTATTGGGAGCATAATAAACCTTATAATGATTTTTGAGATCGTCCAAGGTGATGTTATCTATGTCCGTCATAAAACCGATTATATGCCAATGATAAGGATGAGCCACAAAAGCGGTATTAAGCAACTGTTCGAATACCGCTCCAAAAGGAGAGTTATCCACCACCATTCTTCTTTCTTCTTTGACCACCTCCCTTTCTGAGGTGAGATTCTTTAGAGTGGGAGTTAAGTTTTTTTGTCTTTCCGACTCCAGGTTAATGGCCAATTCCAGTTTGTCATTGGCAAGTTTCTCCCAATAGTAGGTTATGTCAAAGGAGGTCCCGGCGTTGCTTATGCCCCCGTTGGCTTGAATCAAACGATGATGCTCTCTCGGGGCAACGTTTTTGGAGCCTTTGCCCATCATATGCTCACACAGATGAGAGATTCCTGTAATCCCCGGTCTTTCATTTTTCGACCCCACCTTATACCAAACCTGATAAGTTACGACTGGGGCTGAGTGATCCTCAGAGATCAATACGGTCAGACCATTGTCCAGAACATGCTTTTCCACCGGGAAGTTTATCTGTCCGAATCCGCTCTGGCAGATAAATAGTAAAAACAGAATAGCTAAAAAACAACGACCTATGGATTTAAACATAACCACCTCCTTGCAAAAGGTTAAAGGTCATCTTTAAAAATCATATAAAATCTAAAATTCGTTACGAATATATAAATCTGTGCGAAAAAAACAAGCTTTTTCAAAAATACTTTGCGCTCACTTTTGCCGTATAATTAGATTACAGGGTTGTTGCTTAAGTTTGTTTATTCGTATGAATGCACTGTTGTTACGGGGTACCCCTACCACAAGTATCCCCAAGATTTGCTTATATGTTTCAATAGCTTATCTTTACTATTCATCCCGATCTCCCTCACCCTAACCCTCTCCCCAAAAGGGAGAGGGAATTTCCCCCCCTTGATGGGAGAGGTCAGAGGGGGATGAGATAAACAGTTCTCCCTTTTTTGATCTTGACTGTTGTTGCGGGGTACCCTTACCCCGCAACAATTCCCGGTTTGGCAGACTGACATAAATGGTTCGGGGTGGGGGTTCATCCTGATCCCGCCTTTGGCGGGAGAAGGGCACCCCCGAACCAACGTGTGAATCTGGGCAAAAAAATAAGTCTTTTCGAAAAATACATCTAATGGCTATCTTATTTTATTTTGATTTCATACGGCATCAACAAAAGAATTTGATCCTCCTCAAAGATATTGCTTTCTTTAAGCTTCTCCATGATCGAATCCAGATCGGGCGACAAAGAAAACACGTTCGCAGACCTGATATCAAGCCATCTTCTCCCTTTGGGCAAAGTAAGGATTTCGACCTCAGCATCTTCAGGTATACCTGCCTTTTCTTTGGCGATGGCCAAAGCTAAGTTCATCCCACCCAATTCGTCTACCAACCTATTTCCTTTGGCTTGTCTTCCGGTCCACACTCTGCCTTTCCCAATGGCATCGACTTCTTCATAAGACATCCCCCGACCTTCTGCCACTTTCTGCACGAAATCATCATAAAATTCCTTGATCTGACGTTTGACCACTTCCCTTTCCTCATCCGTGAACTGACGAGTGGTGGTAAGAAAATCAGCATGTTTCCCTCGCTTGATCACCTCCTTGGTGAAACCGATCTTCTCATACAAGCCTTGGAGGCTGATTTTTCCGGTAATCACTCCAATAGAACCGGTATAGGTTCCTGGAAGTGAGACGAT
>JAGMFA010000103.1 GCA_023127875.1 Candidatus Zixiibacteriota bacterium | reverse complement strand
CTCCATCAACTGGGCGATTTGAGGTAAAACAGTTCACCTATGTGGATAGAAATGTGAGGATAAAACTTTTAGTTTCTGTTGGGGTAAGAGATTCAACCCCTGCCCCAACAAGAGCTCTACTATCCCATCACCGTTACAATCCTACTCCCAAATCCCCCAAGGATAATGATCCCTATATACGCAGTAGCTACCTGAAGGCGAAGAGGTAAGATCGACAGTGAATTCAAGTATTTCATCGCCCTCTTGCAGATACATTCCGTAAACTCTTATTGTATATTCTCCAGGTGGCAGGTTGCTGATTTGATAATCTACATCAAAAAGGCAAAGACAATCACATCCCCCGGTAAGTTCAAGAGATTCGTCTTCATCTATGGTGATGACGTTGTCTTCAATGGTTATATCAGCTAAGATCTCATCTGGACAGCAATTAAATCCTGCATTTACGTGCTTGAGCAGAAGAACACTTGCTCCGTCATACTGATATTCTATGCAATCTTGATCTGGTGGGGTGCTGTCTACAGGTGTGCCTTTCTGGAATTCTTTGCAGCCATAATAATTAAGTAGAATTCCAATTGGAGAACTCGGCGGAGGACCTCCCTTGAACAGATAATTGATCAGGTAGACCACGTCACCGAGGTCAACTACTTCGTCACAGTTGGCATCTCCAGCTTCCATGGGACTGGGCGGGTCGCCGTCTTTGTATAAATAGTTGACCAGATAGACGATGTCGCTTATCGTGATTTCACCATCTCCGTTGGCGTCGCCACGCACAAAAGAGCCAGGATTGACCGTTATCTGGGTAATATAGGATATTTTGTTATAGGCGGTTACAACCAGATCTAATGATTCTCCAGCAGTTATCGGCTCGCCGAACTCAATTACTGTGTGACCGACTTCATCAGTATATCCATACCCCAACAGTTCGTAATCGCGGGAAATCGCACACAATGCGTCCTCTACTTCAACAACCGTAACCTCAAAAGATGACGAACCACTATCAATACTGGGGTCATGCAGTACCGTCATGGCGGTTGGTGTATCGGTGCGCACCTGTAAAGAAACATCTCCAAATATATGATACGATTTAAAGGTCTTCTCACCTCTTGCACCATATAGATCTATTGAATAGCAAGCACCATTATACATCAAACCACCAATGGTATTCATATTGTCAGATACAAGTAACTCAACCATTTCATGCTGCGCGGCTTGAGGTGATGCATAATCCAAGTCGACTGAAGAGGCATATACGGCAATGGCTCCAATAGGGGCACCGGTAATGCCGTTTGTGGCTCTCAACCACGCCTCAGGAAATGCAAGACCAATTTGAAAATTACCCAGATATGGCGCTCCAATAGTCATGAAGGGCAACATGTAATCATTCGTAAGAAGATAAACGCTATCCGTTGTGAAAATATCTCCGGGACTGGGCGTACCAGGCGGAATCATAAAAGTAGCTTCGCAATCCGCATGCCCTTCATGAATGACTATGCCTTTCCCCTCGTTTATCGCATTCATGAACTCCGGCACTGGAACAGGTTCAATTCCAAATGGAGGCTCTCCCCACTCGTATAGTTGGTCCACCTCCGTGTAGGTATAGCCCAGGAGCATTTGCCGCAATACCTCCACCAAATCCCTGTCTCTTAAACCCATATAACCATAACCCTCTCCCCAGGCAGAGCCAACACCAGTTCCCTTGTGCAGCCAATCACCATCAACAATGTCTCGCTCATAATAGATAGTTCTTTCAACCTGGGTCTCAACCTCAGCAATAGTCTCCGCAGAAAAACGACCGACGAAAATATCGGGATAACTATCGCTTCCCTCCAGCAGTGCATACGATGGGTCTGAAGTTGCCAGCCCGTCACAGAAATCTCTGTTTATCAAAAACGTTGGAATCTGCGCTGCATCGCCAACGAATTGCACAAAAGTTAACCCATCACCTGCGTCATATTCGGTCTGAATGAAATCCTTGATATCATCCGCAGTTACACCAATAGTTGCTACATCATAAATATCTGTTGGAATGCCTTTTTGCCTTTTCCAGTCAACATATGGTTGTATGGCATTCATAAAATCACCATGACAGATGACAATCATCCTTCCATGCTCATCTACAGCATCATAACGATAACTTCCATAATTCAAAAAATGATTTCTGTAGATCTCAGAAAAATACTGGTTGCATTTCTTATTATCACGGATTTTAACATTTTCATAATCAACTCCGATGTTTCTTACTTCTAAAACTATATAAGTATAAACTCTCAAAGTTTGAGTTTGAGGATTATACGTGAAAGGATACACCGTCACCGTAATCCCGCGGAAATCCCGCAGAATATGAGGTGAACCAAGTTTGGCAATATGGTGTGGATAGAATTCGTTTAAACCATATGTTTCTGAAAATTGATAAGGAACATCATCAGGATTTACATTGCGAGAAATAAGCCCTCTTGAAGGTGCTATGGGCATTTGATACTCAACAAATTTGCTTTCGGTAACCTGTATTTCCATTTTTGCATCATTCGGAATGATGATGCTACGACAAATTCGGGGAAGATCAGGCATGCCCATCTCCATGACATTTGGCTCTTCTCCCAGCACAATTCGATAGTACTCGTTGTTATCAATCTGCACCTTCTCCTTATTGAATTCGCCGATTTGGCAACTGATTTTAGTGATGTGTTCATTACTCTCTATCAGAGTGACATCAACAAAAGTCCTGGGTTGCTGGGCTTTACCTATCACCACCAAAGCAGAGGCTTTTGCGGATACCCTAACAGGCTGATTTCCTGCTAATGCACTCCCGACAAGTACAAGTGACAGCAGGGCGAAAACGAGAATTCCTGCTATTTTCCTCTCCATAGTTTTCTACCTCCTAAATATGGGTTTTATGAAATTATAAGGTGATTTTCCGATTTAAGCGTTTCGAGAAATAAAAGCAATCGTTTGCCATGTTATTGTACTGATTCCATTTCCACCTTACTATAACCTTGTTGTTTCATATGTAAAATCGCCTACATTGTCCACTGCGTTACGAATGGCAAGGTAAGCCAGAGCTTACCTACGTGAATATATACAAAGATATTATAATATATGATCCAAACCAAGATTTGTCAACCGTTATTTTGACACTTTTCATAAGAACCTCGATTTTTTTCACCTAAGTATTTACATTTCTTAGCCTTGAAAAAAGTTAACCTTGCGTCTCGAATAGACTCTACGATAGGCTTGGACAATATTGACTGAATAACTGATTCTTTGGTGAGCATAAGAAGATTTTGCTTGACTTATGAAGGAACTCTCCGTTGGGGCAGGGGTTCAATCCCTGCCCCAGCTAAGACAACTGGACGACCTGTGGTAAAACACTTCACCTTTGTGGATAGAAATGTAGGGAGGAAGCTTTAGCTCCACCTGTACTTTAGGCGGGTGTTCTTCACCCGTCGCTTGTTTCCCGTTGGTGAAGCTTGCCAGCCATGGAACACTAACGGGAAGCGAGGACTGGATCATCATGACCAGCTATCCATCAAGATGTTACAGCACCATCACCGGGCCCCCCAGGATAATGATCCCCTGCTCACAGGCGGATGAGACTGTCGAAAAAGTGGTTTTGTAGTGGAAAGGCTTGCTTTTCGGGTTTTTGGGGCGATTTAAATTCCTTTGAATTCCAACTTCTTAGATGGCAACAAAAGACCGACGAGCAAGTTCGTCCACTACAGTTTTGGCGTTTTTAGACAGCCTCGGATGTTATCATCCGCCTATCTCAAGACCCACAATTCGGGCTTTCCCGCTGGATGACGGAGACCCCCAGACGGGAGGGCACCCGTACGGGTGGGCGTCGGCTCGTCTGGGAAAGCAGAAATGTCGTTATTAGCAAGGTGCTTTAATATCACACGTATGATCAATATTGTTGGAGTTCCATTCATGGTGAACCATGGCTTGTGGCAAAACTTATGAGTTAATCCCGTTCAGATGCGTATGCATTCATACGAATATGCGTCTTTATAATTATAGTGAATAAAACACATAATTTTGCAGAACAAAGTTGATATTATTCTGTTTCTATTCTGAGTTCAGAGACCTTCTTCACCCTTTACCAGCTATTATAAGGGGGCTTCTTGATGGGAGGGGCAAAGGGAAGTAGGTGATTATGTTAATTTATTTAATTCGGTTGCAATAGTTTGGGCTTTTCACCTATCCCTTTAAATCCTACTCACTTTGGGGAGATGAAGTTTATTTCCAACTGACCGATAAAAAAATATGCTTCTTTGACTTTCAGGTACATTCTTGTAATAGATAAAGTAGCGGAAACCTTTAGGTTCCAAAATGAATGCAAGGCTGAAGCTTATACCTATGAAATCAGGTTATTGAAAACAAATCAAGGTAAGCTTTTAAAAAATGGCAGAAGGTGATGAGACGCCCCCGCGCACCAAAATTTTCGTGTTTTCAGTATTATCTAAAATAACACTTGACACCGGACAGAAAGATCGATTATTCTATTTATCGACTATAAGTAAGAAACGATTTTTTCACAAAGATTTGAATTTCAAAATACGAAATCTCATGTGTGAATTATGAGCCTGGAAAATAAAGTGTCAGAAGAACGCATGCCGGAGGTTTTGCCGGTGCTCCCTCTGATGAGCACGGTTCTCTTTCCTCCGGGCATCTCCACCATTCAGGTGGGGTATGAGAGAAATCTGCGGTTGCTTCAAGATCGGGGTAAGACTGGTGAAATCATTGCTTTAACTTTTACTCGAACTACCAATATAAGCCAACTTGCCCCAGAGCAGTTGTCCACTATAGGAGTGGCGGCAAAGATAACAAAAATTGAGGAATTCGGCGAAGGGGGCATGCAGGTGACCGTGGAAGGGATGAAAAGAGTCCGTTTAAAGAGATTCTCACAGGTGCAACCCTACTTTGTTGCGGAAGTTGAATATGTGAAGGCGAAAAGAGGTGATCCGGAAGAGGAGAAGCAACTAGTAAATAGAATCATGGGGCAAGTCAAGCGTTTGGTGGAACTCGATTCAACTTACCCTGCGGAGCTTTATCATATCTTTAGCATGAATACCGATACTCCCGGCAAGCTTGCAGATATGGTAGCATCGACGTTTCATTTTGATCTTGCGGCTAAACAGAAGATTCTGGAAGAGTTAAATGTAGGACAGAGACTGGTAAAATTAATTGAGCTGTTGGAGGGGGAGGTTAAAAAAGCCGAACTGGCAAAAAGCTTAACATCGGAGGTACGAAGAGATTTAGAGAGAAAGGTAAAAGAACATATTCTATGGGAAGAGCTAAAAACCATAAGAGAGGAGTTGGAAGAACCAGGGCTTCAGGAAAGGGAAGTTGTAGAACTGAAGGAGAAAATCAAAGCTTCGTCTCTTCCTCCTTATGTGGAAAAACAGGCTTTGCTGGAGGCGGAGAGATTGAGATTGATCTCCACCGCTTCGGCTGAGTATGGCATGGTGAGAACACATATAGATTGGTTTCTCTCTTTACCTTGGACAAAGGAGAGGTATGGTGAAGTGGACATAGAGGGAATGGAGAAAATCTTAACTTCCGAACATTTCGGGCAGAAGAAGGTAAAGGAAAACCTCCTGCAGTTATTCAGCGTTAGAAAACTAAAAAAGGACTTTAAGGGAATAGTTTTGTGCTTTGTGGGTCCGGCTGGAACAGGGAAAACGTCCTTAGCTCAAGCAATTGCCAAAGCACTGGGGAGAAAATTTGTCAGGGTAAACGTGGCGGGGGTGAGGGATGAATCTGAAATCAAGGGAACCCGCTCAACTTATACCGAGGCATTTCCTGGAAAGATTCTGGGTGCCATAAAAGAGGCAGGTTGCTCCAATCCAGTAATGATGATAGAGCCGGTGGACAAGATGGCAAAAGAGAACCTTAAAGGTGATCCTGCCGCCACTTTAGCCGAAGCTTTGGACCCGGATAAAAATTTTAGTTTCTTGGATAACTATCTGGGAGTTGGTTTCGATCTTTCGGATGTGATATTTGTAACCACCGCCCTGGTACCGGATGAGATTCCCGGTTCTCTTTTTGATCTGATGGAGATGATTGAATTCTCTGGATTCATAGATGAGGAGAAGCTGGAGATTGCCAAGAAGTTTATCCTGCCCATGTTACTTAACAAGCATGGTTTATCAGAGCAAGACATTCAGTTCACTGATGAGGCTTTAAAAAAGATAATACGGCAATATACGGTGGAGGCAGGGATCAGGAGCCTGCAGAGGGAGATGGAGAACATCTGTCGCAAATGTGCCAGAACTAAAGCCTCGCAGAGTTTTTCTCCATGTACAGTTACCACTGACAATCTGGTGGAGTATTTAGGCACACCGGTTTACATTCCGGACATAGTTCCCAAACATCCGGAGATCGGCGTTGCCATCGGACTTGCCTGGACTGAGGCGGGCGGAGATCTGATGTTGATCGAAGCTCTGAAGATGAAAGGAAGTGGACAGGTGATCTTCACCGGACAATTGGGTGAGGTGATGAAGGAGTCCATTCAAGCCGCCCATAGCTACGTTCGTTCCAAAGCCGAGATCTTGGGAATAAACTATGATGATTTCACTAACCATGATATTCATATTCACTTTCCCTCCGGATCCATTCCAAAGGATGGACCCTCGGCCGGCATCACGGTCTCCCTGGCCATAGCCTCGGTTATGAGCGACAAACCCATAAGAAATGATATAGCTATGTCTGGCGAAGTCTCTTTGAGGGGGAGGGTGATTCCGGTGGCTGGGGTGCGGGAGAAGGCATCTGCCGCACACCGAGTGGGAATCCGACAGGTGATCCTTCCCAAAGGAAATGAAAAGAATCTCTTGGACCTGCCGGAAAAGATCAAAGAAGAGACCGATTTTATCTTCGTGGAAAGAATCGAAGATGTGTTTAAGCATGCTCTTTTAGAACATGACGAAACTCAGAGAAGTATCGAGGAAATATTGAGAAGAGAGATAGGCAAGATGGTGAAGACGCAAAAAAGAAAGGTGAGCAAAAACAAAAGGGTCAAAAAGAAGGTAGCTAAGAAACGTTAGGAAACAAAAGGAAGGTGGTCATATTTTGACCGATGAGAATTTGATTTTCTCGGACGGGGAAACAAGTGTTACTATGAAGGTTTAGTCGAGATAAAGGGAATGAGAGCACGACTATCTTCGATCAATTCATTGTTTTGGTTCTTCTCCATTTTAGTGGCTAAAAATCTTGACAAGAAAAAGATAGTTACTAAGGGGAGCATATA
>JAGMFA010000102.1 GCA_023127875.1 Candidatus Zixiibacteriota bacterium | reverse complement strand
AAACATCATTATGACACAGCCTCTTCATAGAGAGGGGGATAGGTCATTTGACTCAAATGAGGGATGAGGTCTTCAAAACTCTAACTTTATTAAGTTCTTGAGAGTCTTTTTTCATACTTAAGAATTTTAGCCACTAAAATGGAGTGGAACCTAAAAAATAAACTCCAAAAAGAAAGATAAAATATCTTGCATTGCTATGGATCAATTCATCTACACCATCTTGAGAGTTGACTTCTCAATGCTCTTTATGGCTGAAGTCGTGTAACCTTAGATTTCTTCAGAGGAGTCGATTTGAAACAAAAACCTGATCTTTCAGTCAAAGTCGCTGGGGTAAGATTTTCCAATCCGGTTCTGGTGGCATCCGGCACTTTCGGTTATGGTGAGGAATATAGTGCCTTGATCGATCTTTCCAAGCTGGGCGGCATCATCACCAAATCCATAACTTTAAACCCCAGAGAGGGAAATCCACCTCCCCGAACAGTGGAGACTCCTTCTGGAATGCTTAATGCCATTGGTCTGGCTAATGTGGGAGTGGATAGATTTATCAAAGAGAAGCTTCCTTTTTTGAGAAAGCTTGGGACACGAGTAATTGTTAACGTGGCAGGAAGCACCATCGGAGAATATGTTAAGGTGGTCAAAAGGCTGAACCGGTGCAGAGGAATTAACATGCTGGAGATCAACATCTCCTGCCCTAATGTGAAGGAAGGGGGACTGGATTTTGGCTCAAGGCCCCAATCAGCGCATGCTTGCATAAAACAAATCAAAGATCACACTTCATATCCGATAATTGCCAAGCTTTCCCCTAATGTTACCAATATAGCGGAGATCGCTTGTGCGGTGGAGGAGGCTGGTGCCGACGTGATCTCTCTGATCAACACCCTGATCGGAATGGCAATTGATGTGGAGAAAAGAGAGCCGATTTTGGGAAACGTAACCGGTGGGCTTTCCGGTCCTGCTATAAAACCTGTTGCCCTGGCAATGGTGTGGAAGGTAGCAAAGACGGTGAATTTACCCGTGATTGGAATTGGAGGAATCATGAACACGCAGGATGCTTTGGAATTTCTCTTAGCGGGCGCCTGCATGATCCAGATAGGAACGGGAAACTTCGTGGACCCGCAGATTTCTGTCAAAATTGTCAACGGATTAAACGGATACTTAAAAGAAAAGAAGATAAAAAGAATCACCGACTTGGTGGACAAGCTAAAGATCAGTTGAACTTTTTCTTTCTATTGGATCAAAACTTCTCACTGTAAATCATCCCGACTTCCAAATTGCCTCTAATGCAAAGATAAGCGCAGGCAAAAGAAACTCTTTTGGAGAAGAACACGTCTGTTATTGATTCTCCTTTGCCTACGACGTTCAACTTTTTTATATCGGAAAGAGAATTTGAGGAATCATGACCTCACCCCCTATCTCCATTTTACGATTCGACTTCGCCCTTCGGTCTGTTTTCCACTCCGCGCTTCGTCTCCTGCCAAAGGCGTCCAGACGGACGCCCCCAGACGGGGGCTCGTCTGAGCCCGTCTGGGCGGGATCAGGAAGAAGCCTTTACCATTTTCCTCAACCTCACAGACAAGGTATCCGTTCACGGTGAATCCGTGACCAACAGTGGAGATAAGCTATTGAAACACATAAGAGAATCTTGGGGACACTTGTGGGTGCAACCCCTGTCCGAACGCGATCAGATATTCAAACAACCCTCTCATTGTGTAAACATATTAAAAGAGGAAAAACCTTTAGAAATAAAAGAGCCTGTTTGCTCCTGAGAGCAACAGGCTCTTATAAATTCTGTGCCTCTATTGGACGGAAGGAGATTTTTTTCCACCCGTTAACGCAGTACCGCGGTTAGTGTGGCCTGGGCTGTTCCCATTACACCATAATAAGCAGGGTCAAGGCTGAAAGCGGCATCGAAAATATAAGTCTTTGGGTAAGGAGGGCTAATCGGACTCCGAATAAGCCCATATTTCAAATGAACCCGCATGGTCACAACGCTATTAGCGGGAATAGCAGTAAGAGTATGGGAAACATCAGATCCGTTGTAAATCTGGGTGCCATTCAAAAACACCTTCACAGGTTTGCCACTATGCAGGTTAAACTCAGGCGGAATCAAAGCTGAAATGGTGAGGGAATTCAAAGCCCAATCCAGCGTGGAGACTTCAATATTATAGAAAAAACCACCAGGATTGGTAGAAGTGATGATGCCATTTTTCTTAACCACTAAGTTGAAAGTGTTGTTCGGGATGGGACATCCTTCAGTATCACTCATCCAGCCGTCGACATTGATATGACAGGCCCAACTTTTCATGGGAACAGTCCATACAAAAAGGACCGTGATCAAAACAAAAGCCAAAGTCAACTTAATTGTGCGTTTCATTTTTTAACTCCTTTCCTCTTAGGTTTTGTTACAACACCCTCAATGACGAAATGTTTTTTATCCGAAAGATCTCACCTCCTTCTTATTTTCAAATTTAAGTTCTACACATACAATTTCTCAACAAGTGTTGCAAAATGTATGCCTTCAGGCTATATGGAGATTGACATGATCATAACTTTGTCATCTTTCGAAAAAGATTGAACCTTCATACCGTGAGCAAGACGTCTCGTTAGAGCATAGGGAATTAAGATAGTAGATTGACATCAGAGGACTTACCACAGTGACAAATAACCCGAATTGGGTATACTGAAGAGACACCCAAACATCTTTTGCGAGCTTTTTTATAAATCAAAACCTCCCTTTTCTATGCAAGTTAGTGCAAATGATTGGAATTCGTTTACAGGATCGATACAAATTTCAGGAAAATCTAAATTGACAGAGGTAAAATATGAAATATTTTGTAGAAAGGGAGGAATTATAGTTTTTCAAGTAAAAAACGATAATCTTCAGGGTTCTCTTAACCTTAGAGTGCCCGCCAGGTCCCCGACCTGGCGGGAAGCATGCGGTTCCCTGTCGGGTCTGGGAACCCGATCTCAAGATCCTGCGGACAGGCACGAAAACTAAAGCTTGATACTCCAAATTCTTTAAGTCTTTTCTTCCTTTACCATATCCTTCTTTCTGCTCCTTGCCAGAAACATCTCCAGAGCCAAAAGACCAAAGGCTATCCACAAAAATGTCTTCCAGAGCTCTTTGCCATAGCGGGATTGCAGGATCGATTTCTCTATGTCATCCTGAGGATTGATGTAAGAAAAGGAAATACCTTCTAATTTCTTCTTAACTTCGGATATTTCGATCTTTTGGGGATCGGAATCTTTGGGGTCTAGGTTGACCGCAAATCGATCCACCACCTCTCCTGTGGAGGACAAAGAAGTCGAAGCACGTATATTGTATATCCCGGGTAAGTATGTATCATCTATCCTCAGGACGAGCTTACCTGTTTGAAATGATGGCTGTAAAGCTATCTTTCTCATCTCTGGATCGAACAGTTCTATTTCCCTTCCAGCCAAATCAAGGGGAAGTTCCCTGGTGACCTTTGATCCTACCAGGATATCCTCATCCAATCTGGAAAGATCAGAGGCAAGATACTCCACCGACCGGTTGATCAGCGGAACAAAGAAGGGATGGACCACCAGATCACCCTGACCCTCCTCCACTGATGTTGCCATGAGCAAAACTTTACCCGCCCCAAAGCTTCTTTCTATGAGTGCCGGCTTTCCCAGATTGAAACGAACGATGGCTTTCACATCCGGGCTTTCCGGCAACTCAAAAATTGAGAAAAACTTTATCAAGGGGAGCTTTTCTTTTTCGACATTTCGATAGACCTGAAAAATGGGATGCTCCACATCTATCTTCTCAAAGTTAAAAAATCCTCTTACGTTCTTGGTGGGGGTAAGCGGTGCTTTCAGGTTTAGATTGAAGAATCTTTTGGTAATCTGTTTAGAATAAAATTCAGGATCAATGTTATCTCCCAGAATGAAAAATACTCCCCCTCCTCTCTGGACGAATCTTTCCAGATTGGTGAGCTGAACGTCAGTCAATCGGGAGAGATTGGAGAGGATGACCACCTGATACTGGTTGAAATCGATCCCCGACAAGGAGTTTTTGTTTATCCGGGTAACCTCCTTGTTGGTATCACTCTTATTCAGAGGATTTAGGCTTAAATTCAAATGTCGGGTGTCCCTTTGGTTTTCTCCAACCAAAAGGATTTTGATCTTCTCCGGGATCTTGAAGGCAAAAAACCTGCGATTATCTATCAAAAGATCGTCATCGGTCAGCTCAAAGAACCCGGTGTGAATTCCTGCCTCCTCCACGGTTGGCATAAACTTAACCGTCACCTTTTCACCTTTCCCAATATCTACATCAGTCTGACTCACCCTCTTTCCATCCAGATAAAGCCCCACCAGAAGGTCTTTTACTGGCTGGTAAGTAAAATTGGCGATCCTAACTGTGATCTGAAAAGGCTTTCCTTTCTCTATCAACTGATTGCCGAAGTTTATCTCCTCTACGCATAGGTTCTCCTTTTCCACAGGCGAAACATCCACCAGATAGAGCTTTTCTTTTTTGCTTTCAGAGGAAAGAACACCTGGATGGAGGGAGGACCATCCGGATCCTTCCATATCGGTGACAAGATAAATCTCCTGGTTTAGATTCTTGGAATTCTTTAGAATCTGGTAGGCTATCTTCAAAGCCTCACCCACATCGGTTTTTTCAGCCGAAAGAGTGGCCTCTTCATCTAAAGAACTTATCAGGTTCTTGAAATCATAGGTCGGTTGAGGATTTAAAAGCACTGGTTGGGAGGCAAACAAAACCAGGCTGGCTTCATCGCCTTCCTCGAGCTGACCAAGTATTTTTTCCGCTCTCTTTTTCGCCAGCCCAAAGACCGGTCCATCTTTGGTCTCGTAACCCATGCTGTAAGAATTATCCAAAAGTATCACTATTGAGGTCTTAGCATGTGCTCCTACCTTTGTGGCAAAGCCTCCCCTTATGGCTGGTCGAGCAAAGGCGGCAATCACCAAGAGAATAATCAGAGTGCGGATTATAAGCAGAAGATACTCCATAATCTTCACCCTTCTCATCCGGGTCTTCTCCAGAGATCTCAAAAACAGAAGAGAGCTGAAGGAGATCTTTTTTACCTTCTGTCGGTTAAATATGTGAATCAGAAGGGGAAGCAGGACCGCCGCTCCTGCCGCAAAAAGTATGATAGGATTCAAAAAATTGAACATAAGCAAATCACTTATTTACCTCTCTCCCTATCCCCCTCTCCATTTCATGGAGAGGGGGATAGGGAGAGAGGATTAATTTCTCGTTCTCAATTCACCATTTTGATTATAGGTTGTAGGTCGGATATGTCCCGACTTTGGCGGGACTATCCAACTAATTAGTTTGTCCGAAAGTCCATACTGACATTTCGGACATACATATCCCTTTTGATCACGATTGCTCACCTGGACTTCAAAAGCCTCTCCGCATTTTTTTTCTCCTCAAATCCCGAAGGGAGGTTCAGAACCTCCTGAAAATACAACTTCGCTTTCGATACATCATTTTTTCTCTGATATGCCTTTCCCAAGGCTAAAAGCACCCTGCTACGATACAAAGGTCTGTCTTCCAAAAACTCTGCTATCTGGAAAAAGTTTATGGCTGAATCTATCTCCCCCACATTGAAAAATGATTCACCTAATCTAAGATAAGGAATGGGTCTGTCTGAATATTCGACAACGAAACGTCTGGCATAAAAAAGCGCTTTTTGGAAGCTTTCTTTAGCTTCTTGGATTTTTCCCAGCTTTTCATAGATAGTCCCCAGACCAGAATATATCTCCACCTTGGCTTGAGTTTTTGTCTCCAAAGCCTGAATTTGTTCAAAGTACTCCTTGGCAAACAGAAAATCTCCGTTAACTATCTCTAATTTAGCCAGCCTGACATAGGCTTCCACATAGGTTGAATCCAAAGAGATTACCTTCTGGTAGTAGCTTTTTGCCTTATCGTATTCCCCCTTGATACCCTTTATATTCCCCAGGATATGAAGATATTCCAGGTTCAAAGTGTCGCCAGAAAGCACCTCCTGATAGAATTTTTCTGATTGATCGTAATCCCCTTTAAGATAATACAAATAAGCCATACTGCGAAGTATTCCCGGGTCTCTTCCATATAAGCTCAACATGTCCCGATACAGCTCTACGGCTTCGTCATAATGGCGATTATTCATCTTTATTGAGGCTAAATAGTAAAAATCAGTGATGCTGTCTCGGTATCCTTCAAGAAAGGAAAGCCATTCTTTTTCCAGGGTAGCCAAATTCTTTTGGTATACCTCTTGTATGGTTTGCTCCAAGGTGAGATCGGTAGCATTTTCATACAGTAGTTTGAATTTATCTAAACGGTAAGTTTTCACCAAAAATCTTACGAATGAACAGGACTCCCAGAAAGCTACTTCTTTAGGTTGTTTTCTGTAATCTTTAGTTATTTTAAGCGTCTTTAAAGGAACCCATCTCTTGGCGGTGATAAGCTTTTTGGTGAAGTGATGTGAAAGGGAGAAATAACCTCCTATACCTTCCGCTAACATGGGAGGAGCATAACCCCATAATCGGTAAAACAGAAGGAAGCCCACCCCCGGCGAGTCTACGCTTCTTTCAAAGAGATTATAGATGGCATAGATTTTATTTCTCACCGGATCCAGCCCGATATTAAATCGGTCATCCCAAACCACTTCATTGGCTCGACAGGGAAGGAGAAAATACTCCATCCTATCCATGGCTGGTCGGGTAAACCCGAAGGTCTCCCGGAAGCGCCTGTATTCGGTCTCGGCATGTCCCTTAATCTTTGCCCAGTGTAGATCAGCTAAAGAGTTCAGAATATAGCGAAAGAAAAAATGAGAGCTGGGAAGCTCTTCCCAATCCTCGCGCTCTTTGTCCAGAGTGTTCAGATCGCATTCTGGCTCTGTTACCTCCGTTATTTTGGGAGTCAAGTAAACCTTGTAAACCCTCCCCTGCTTCGCCTTCACCTCATCCAAAAAGAATGTCTTCTTGTTCTTCGCCAATACTTCCCGTAAAATCGTCTGAGGCTTGGGAGGTAAGGTTATGAGGCTTAAGGTCAATATAACGTTTTCACTATCCAGCACGGTGGGAATTGTGGAGAGGGTGAAATTAGCTTGAAAGGAGGCGGTCTCCACTCCATTTAGAAGCCTTATTTCTCTTTGGTCGATAAGCTCAAAGCTGGCGCTGTCATGGGGAATCCCTTCTTCCACGCTGATTTCCAGAAGTATGCCAGGCTCACCATATGCAAGGCTTAATCCAATGGAGAAAAGAAGGATAAAAAAGATCAAACCAATTTTGAATTTCATTTGATTCCTGTTCTCCTCAAATGTTTTTATTTATACCTCACCCCCCTGTCCCAATAATGTTGCGTTAAATA
>JAGMFA010000101.1 GCA_023127875.1 Candidatus Zixiibacteriota bacterium | reverse complement strand
ATTAACGCAACACTATTGCCTATCTCCCCTTCTCCACATTGTGGAGAGGGGGACGGGGGGTGAGGTCTTACAATATGAACTTTATTAAAATTTGTAAAATTTTTATCCCTCGTTCAAAAATCTCTTTCTATTTTTTTCGAATTCTTCCACTGCCTTTTGATAGTCATCCGGTCTTCCGATGTCCAGCCAGAAATCATCAGAGTTATAAATGGACACCTTTTTATCTTTTTCCAGAAGAACCTGCATCAGTTCGGGAAAATCAAATTTTTCATCTTTGGGGATGAAGTTGAGTATCTTTGGCTCAAATACGTATATCCCCATGCTCACCAGGTAGGAAAGCCTGGGCTTTTCTATGTATTTGACCATGCTCTCATCTTTATCCTTTTGGATCACGCCAAAGTCGACATCCACCCATCTTTTCTGTGCCGCTACAGTAGCAATTGCATTCCGTTTCTTGTGATATTCTATCAGATTAAGATAATTCAAGGTGGTGAGAAGATCACCGTTCATTACCATAAACGTTTGATTCAGATCCTTCAAACGGGTCAAGGGACCAACGGTGCCCAGGGGTTCTTCCTCGAAGCTATATTCAATGTTTACCCCCCATTTTTTCCCATCACCAAAAAAGGTCTGAATCAAATTGCCCAGGTGTCCTACAGCCAGGGTGATATCGACCAGATGGCAATTTTTAAGTTGTCTTAATATCACCTCCAAAATGGGGAAATCCCCGATGGGCATAAGTGGTTTGGGCAAAATCACAGTATAAGGATAGAGTCGTCTTCCCTTGCCACCGGCTAAGATTATCACCTTCATAGTTCAGATTGCCTCTTAAAGCTGGAGCCCAAATCTTTTTGGGCTATTCAAAAATCAGATCTTGGGGCGGGATAAATTCCCGCCCCTATAGACAACGTTGGTTCGTCAACACATGGCAATCGTAGGGACAGCCCTCGTGGCTGTCCCACACAAAGTCAGGACAGGAACACCTCGTGCTGAACGCTCGGTGCGAAGCAAGCCCTGTCCCTACACGAAATTTCTCTTCAACACACCCTGAAGCCTTACACTCCAGATCTGGGTTATATATTATAAATATCCCCTTTGTACCTCTTTAAGTTTTTTTCAAACCAGCTTATGGTCCTCTCTATTCCCTGCTTGAGGTTCGTCTTAGGATGCCATCCGAAGAGTCTTTTAGCTTTGCTGGAATCTGAAAAAAGTCTTTCCACCTCACTTTTTTCAGGGCGAATCCTTGTCTTTTCTCTTTGAATCTGGATTTTCTTTTCCAGGCAATTTGAAATAAGGTTTATTATCTGATTTATCGACACCTCGTAACCTGATCCTAAGTTCACCACCTCACCAACTGTTTTTTCGCATTCAGCAAAGTCGATGAATCCATTTACCGTATCCCTCACAAAAGTCAAATCCCTGGTGGGAAAACCCGAGCCCAGACTGATTTTCCTTTTAATCAGTGCCTGCGTGATTATAGAGGGGATCACCGCCCGAGCTGATTGTCTGGGGCCAAAGATATTGAAAGGTCTGATTATTCCCACCGGAAGATCAAATGAGCGATGAAAGGACAGCGCTAAAAGATCTGCTCCCAACTTGCTGGCGGCATAAGGGGATTGTGGATTAACCGGATGTTTCTCATCCATGGGAACATATTGAGCCGTGCCGTAAATTTCACTGGTGGAGGTATGGACAACCTTTTGTATATCAGAATCAAGTGCCGCAGTCAGAATATTGAGAGTGCCATTTATGTTGGTATCAACTACATCTCGGGGATTGACATAAGAATAAGGAATTCCGATTAAAGCTCCCAGATGGAATATCACCTGTTGACCACGGACGGCTTCTCTGACACAGTCCACATCCTTTAAATCTCCAGTAACCACTTGAATCTCATTTTGTATATTTTTCCCCACATCCTCCAGCATTCCCCAATCATTTCGGGAGTTGTAATGAACAAAAGCTCTTACTTTGGCGCCTTTTTTCACCAAAGCTTCCACCAGATGACTTCCCACAAATCCACCTGCGCCGGTGATCAAAACCTTTTTGCCTTTTATCTTCAATCTTTTCTCTCCTGATTTTTAGTTTGAAATAATAGATAATCAAATCTTTCTATGAAAGCAAGACAAATTGATATCCAGATTTGGAGAGCTCAAATAGAATCAAGTGTCCTCTTAAATATTAGTGGGACAGAAGAATCTGGACTGGTTGCCTTTGGGTGAACCGAATTTAAAGCTTTTTGCCTTTTCCCACTTGCCAGTCTTTTACGATTTGCGAATGAAAGATCATAGCACAAATGGTAGCCGCACCCTTTTAGGGTGCGAATAAATACGCAAGCTGAAGCTTGCGGCTACCAGAGTTTGGCACCGAGGGATAAACCCTCGGCTACGCGTCCGGTGGCTGCGATCAAAACGTCAGAAAAAATAGAATCTAAGGTTCACGTAGCCAAGCCTTTCCACAGGATCCTGCGGACATGGCTTGGCTATTCGAATCCCAAATTGAAGAGACGTCAAATTAGCAGGCCTTAACATGCTTAATATCTGCTGGAGTGTTTGTTGTAAGAATAACGGTCTTTAGATAATCATCCACTGTCTTTTCAATATCAAGTAATTTCAAGGCTTCTGGTATCTTCCTGGTATAATCCTTTTTTTCGCAGACAAACTCGATCATGGCCTGAGCCAACTTCTGTATGTCTCCCGGGGGAATCACCTTGCCCAAGTCGAATCTTTTCACCAGATAGCCCATGTCTCCTACGTCGGTGACAATAAGAGGAGTTCCCATCTGAAGCGCCTCGGAGAAGACTAAAGGAATGCTATCACTCTTAGAGGGAATTGTCACACAGTTAGCTTGCTTGATATAGGTAGCCACCAAGTTGGTGGAGACTTTTCCCAAGATTTTGACCTCATGTTCTAATTTAAGCCTTTTTATCAGTTTTCTCAGCTCCTTCTCAAAGTCTCCCCAACCTAAAATATAAAGATTGACAGAACGAAGTTTTTCTTTAACCTCACTAAATGCTTTGATTAAATCATCCAAGCCCTTCTTTTTTTCCCATCGCCCCACATACAAGAAATTAAATTTTTCTGGATCAAGTAATCCTTTTTTGTCAGGTGCTGGAGGAAGCCTTCGCATGCTGGGAAGAAAAAGACAACTTTTGCCGGAGAGCTTTTCGACTCTTTTCTTCAGATCGAATCCGTCGGCGAAAAGGTGGTCTGCCTCCTGCAGAACTTTTCTTATGATCTTTCGTAATATCGGCTTTTTTGCCCAGACATATATATCCGAACCCAGGCACCATACAGAATACCGAATACCTAACTTTTTTTTCGCTTGGTAGGCAAACCATCCCGAGGGAAGTGCCCACAGAGCCAAACAATGGTGGGGACTGGTTTTGTTGAGATGTTCCAAAAGCTGACGTTTGCCATCTTTCAGGAAAGAGAAAAGCTGAAGAAGTTCTTTGGGATTAAAGAGATTCAAAGAGCCCACCACCTTTTGACCTCCCAGCCAGTGAAATCGGATCACATCCTCTCTCCGCTCTATCTTATCTGTTTGATAATAAGGGGTGAAGACAGAGACGTCCAGTCCCTTTTTCTTCAACCCTAAGTGAAAGTCACGCACAAAGGGTGAAGCCACATCGTCCGGATGTGCGGGATAACGATTGGTAATCAGGCAGATTTTTGAGGAGGTTGACATTTATTCTTTGATTGCTTTTTCCCAATGGATTAAAGGATTCCCAACAGATTAAAAGATGAAATGGATTTTATTATCCTTTAATCTGTTTCATCTGTTGGGAGATCTGTTTCATCTGTTGGGAGATCTATTTCACTCTGTTAGGAGACCGGTTTTTTTTGATATCTGGGTCTGTCTGAAGGCGGATAGTCCAGTTCTTTCTTTTTCACTTTAATCTTTGTTGAAAAATTATTTATTTTTTCTTCCAAGCTCTTGTTTTCTCTCTGCACCTTGTAAATCTCCTTTCGCAGATGAACCAATTGTGTCCCCAAAAATCCGAAAAGGAGCACCTGAATTCCAGCTACGATCAAAAGCACGATCAAAGTCATCAGAGGACGATTGGGATTTAGAATTCCCTTCTGCCAGAGATATACAATGTAGGCTCCTCCCAGAAATCCCAGGAAGAGCATGAAAAGCCCGATGGCACCGAACAGGATTATGGGTTTCTCGAAGAACGAAAATATCAGATGAGATATTGCGGTGGCTTTGAATTTGAATTTTGATTTCCCTTTGGTTCTGGGCTTCAGGGTGGCAGGCAATTCTTTAGCTTTGTAGCCCATGGACAGGGCTTTGGACAGAATCTCTAAATGTATCTCCTTGCCATCTGATTCCAACTCCAGTGAGCTTAGGCATTCTTTGCGATATGCCCTTAAAACTCCGGTCACGGTGGAAAGCCTACCTTTCAGGGCAAATCCCAAAATCTTGTTTCCCCATTTGCTCAAGAGCAATCTAAAGAGGGGAACCCCCTCTGCTTTTCCTCCATGAGCATAGGGTGAACCCACCACCAAGTCAACATCCGAATTCCCCTCCAGAACCTCAACCATCTGCAGGATGTATTTTTCATCGTAGCTTAAATCGGCGTCAGTGGTGCATATTATCTTCCCCTGAGCATGTGCAAATCCGACCCTCAGCGCTTTCCCCCTTCCCTGGTTGACCGGATAAGAGATCAGCTTGATCCAGCGATTGAAACGACAGTAATCCTCCACCAACTTCTTGGTCTGATCCGTGGAGCCATCATCTACCACAATTATCTCCCATCTTTTCGGGATGGAGTCCAAGGCCCGGGTTAGTCGATCCAGGGTGTATTTAGCATTCTCCTGTTCGTTGAACATGGGCACCACTACGGAGATGTCTATGTCTTTTTTCTTTCTCATTTTGCCTTAAGTTTTTTCCAAAAGTTTTCTTGCTTCTAGATTGTAGGGATCCAACTCCAGACCGGCCTGAAAGAAATCCAACGCCTTGCCTTTGTCTCCGTTTTTAAGGAACGCTTTACCCAACTGAAAGTAGATCCTTGGATTGGCAGGATCAATATCCAGCGCCCATAGGAAATATTCTATGGATGAGGACGACCCACCCAATCGATCATAAAATGCACCCAAGTTAAAAACAAGATTCCCGAAATGCTCTCGGGAGATGATATCAAAGTCCATGTGTTTCAAACTTCTTTCCAAAAAACTCTTTTGTCTCTCTATATCTTTATCGGTCAAAATCACCTTTTTTGGACAAAACTCGAACAAATATCCAGCCGGACGAAGATGCCGAACGAATTGAGAATGGTTTGAGAAGTGAGTGGAATAGACCGGGAAATTGTCAGTATTTAGTTGGGAAACTTCGTATGCCATTTCCCCAGAATTTTTATATATAGGTTTCAGAAGTTTTATGTCTGGATACTGCTGGCTTATATGTTCTCTATAACTTCTTTGTGACAAGGCGGATATACTTAAGATTTTGACATCGGGTCGTATTCTTTGGGAAAGATTCAAATACCACAGGGAGGTTAAGGTGTTATCATCGCCCACCAGTATTAAGGCATCCTTTTCAACCGAGCTTAAAATTTGGTTCGCATAATTATAAGCCCAGACTTGCGATCTCTTATTGCACTGGTCAAAATTCTTCCATACCTGAAATAGGGGCAGCAAGAGGAATAATCCAAAAAGTGCGTATACAGACATATAGCTCACAACTTTGTAGTTATCGCCAATGGGATTCGTGTGAAGGATTCTAACTTCTTTTATTATCCAGTTCAAAACTGTCTCCAATCCCAAAGCGAACCAAATGGTAAACACAGAAAGTGAGGGTAAAAGATAGCCTAATAGATCATAGTTTCGTAAAGAGAAATCGGCAGCCCAGGTGGCGGTCAACACGTTTGAGATGAAGATTAAAAAGGTAAATAAAAAAATCCTCCGACAGGATTTAAACAAAGAAATTGCTCCCACCACACCTAACCAGAAAAAAGCCAGACCGAATTGATCCACCGGGAAGGAGAGATTAAACCAGAATCGGTTCAAATAGGGAGAACTATGAGTTAAGGCAGAAACACCTGGCTGGGAGGTTCGGAATAGATAAGAGAGAAGGTTTGACCAGGAGTCCGGTTTTCCCCAATTGATAAGAGGTGAAAGATTTGATCTGATGGGTAGATAAAGATATATAGATAATCCCAGTATAAGAAACATAGCCAACAAGAACAGCTTCTTGGGCTGTAAGAGAAGCTTGAAATCAGTGGAAAAGAAAAATAGCAGAAAGGCAGGCGTCAGAGTGATAATTAGAAGTGGGTGGTTAGTTAAAGAGAGCCCCAGAATAAAAGAAAATAAGAGCAGGATCCTGAAGCCGAGATGAGATTCCTTGAAGTGCCACCATTTTATCATAAGAAAAATCAGAAGAACGGTGAAAAAAATATTCAGAGTATAAACCTCTGCTCTAATGGTTTGAAGCCAGAAGGAGGTGGAAAATGCAAAAAATAGAATGCTGGTTAAGGTGGCAAATCTTAAAAGTGATCGGCTGGATTTCGTCTGATTAAAGACTTCGATGATAAGAAGATATAAAAGTGCCAGTGTTAGACTGCCCCAGAAGGCTGACAAAAGATTAGAACAGAAGGCAGAATTAGAAATGTGGATCATGGTAAAAAGCCGCCCCAAAATGACATATATAGGAAATCCGGGAGAATGAGGAATTCCCAACAGAGAATGGACAGCACAAAAGGCGGCGGAGTCTTCCCAGTAAATAGTTGGGCAGAGAGTAAAAATGTATATACCGAAGGTTGCAATGAAAATTGCTCCCCCGATGATTGTATTCCCTCTTGTGGAGGGTTCATCGAACCGTTGCATATTATTATGGTCGGAAAAAGGGGTTAAACATTTAGGTTCTGTTACGTCGTCTCAGTTAGTAAGTCGGATATGTCCCCAAATGGGAACTATCCGACATCTCTTTGTTTGTCCGAAACCCCCGCCGTTGGCGTGGGATTTCGGACCTACAATTGCTTGTTCGTCACGGACGCCTCGTCCGTTCACGGTGAATCTGTTCAGGATGAATCCGTGACGGAGATGTAGATGGTAACGGACGGGGGCGTCCGTTACCAACAAATAGACCTCTTTAGGTTGGGGCAGGGATTCAACCCCTGCCCCAACCAGAGTGTCGGGTATCCCCTACGGGGAAACCCAACTTACCATCCTGTTTAAAGTAGGGGTAGAGCTTTGACTCCACCCATTTTGGGCGAACACGGAGGTTCGCCCCTACAGTCCGAAACCCCCAAATGGGGGATTTCGGACCTACAATTGCTTTTCCACCGGAGGTGGACTCGCCTTTGGCGGAAAATCTTGGAGGAGATTTAATCCCCCTTTATCCCTCCCTTTAAAAAAGGGGGAATTCTGAATAATCCCCCTTTGCAAAAGGGGGATTTAGGGAGATTCTCTGCCATAGGCAGATCCGCCTCAAGTTGGGGCAGGGGTTTAATGTGTTTGTTGAAAAAGCTAGATATTGGGGCGGGATAAATTCCCGCCCCTATGAGAAACAATTAATTATCATCCATAGGGCAGGGTTCAT
>JAGMFA010000100.1 GCA_023127875.1 Candidatus Zixiibacteriota bacterium | reverse complement strand
CATGCATGGAGATGTAAGGTATAACTGCTTCATTTTTTACCCGATCAGATACCCAATCTTTGTAGGCTTCAAGAATGAAATTGGGTCTGTCGTAAACCGGACCGTGGCTGGGAGCAATTATCTCTATGTCGAAATCCTTCATCTTCTCCAGATTTTTTCTGATAGGCGTTTGGAAGGGCATCATTATCTCAGCATAGTATCTTTTGGCAGATTCATACACTTGTGCCTCATCAGTAACAAACAGGTCGCTCGTGGCAAGATGAGAGCCGAAAAAATCGCAGGAGAACAAAATCTTATCCTCTCGCAGATAGGTAACCATGGTCTCGGGCCAATGCACCCAGGGAGTGTAGACAAACTCCAGGGTTTTGTCTCCCAACGATAATGTTCCTCCATCCTCTATCGTAATGAATTTATCATCTGGGATCAGCAGCAAATCCATAAGCATAACTTTGCATTTAGGGTTGGTCACAACCTTGGCGTCGAGATAGGCCTTCAGTATGGTGGGGATTGCTCCTGAATGATCCTGTTCACCATGATGAGCAATGATGTAATCTATGCTTTTGACTCCAAGCTTCTTCAGGTTTTCCAAAAGCTCGTGCTCTTTGACGGGATCTACCGTATCTAAAAGCGCGGTTTTCTCACTTCCCTTTATCAGGTAGGCATTATAGCTCGTTCCATCTGGAAGTGGAATGAGTTCATCAAATAATCTTCTATCCCAGTCGATTGCACCCACTGAGTAAATATTTGGTTTTAATTCGCGGACAACCATATCAACCTCCTCAATTTTTTCTTATTCCTCTGTGCCAATTTGATAGTTTTCAGTTGTCATTAACTCTTCCCAAGCTGTTCTAAAAGTCTCATATTTGATCCGAAGAATCTTAGATGAGAATCATCGCTTTACTCTTTCTCCAGCATTATCAGATCAACCGGCTTGGGACCTTTGACCGACAAAAATGCCGCAGGCTCATCCCCAATGTTTTCAAATGTGTGGGGTACATCCATCTTTCCTTGAACAACATCACCCATAACGGCAACAAGTTCCTTTTCGCCAACTTTAAATTTTATTCGCCCTTTTAAAATGAAGAAAAGCTCATCCGTGGTGGGATGTTTATGTAAAAGCACACGTTGTCCTACAGGAAGGTTGTATACAAAGGGTGACAGCCCAGAAAAGTTCCCAAAGAAGGGATTGACATCCACCTGTTCACCATAGGAGAGTTTTTGAGCATAATGCATATGAATCTGCTCGAAATCCTCAAATACCTCTACGAACTTCTCTTTGGGAGCTTGACAATTAGGGCACCTCTCTGGTGGTTCTTCTCCCCGGTGAATGTAGCCACAAACTGTGCAACGCCAATATTTCATTTTTCACCTCCTTCGGTTAACTCGAATGCGCTCTTGTCCGCGCCACAAACCGGACACACCCAGTCATCCGGCAACTTTTCAAAAGGTGTTCCCGGCTTTATTCCGGAATCAGGGTCCCCCTTTTCCGGGTCGTAAACATAGCCGCAAACGGTGCAAACATATTTCCCCATTTTCTTTGCCTCCTTCTTATTATCTCCTGCATTGTATGTTGGCGCCGTTTTTGGAGCCTTTCCCCCTTTTATTTCGCGATAGTAGGCATAAGTCATGGGCTCCTTATCTTCGATGATTTCGGCGCCGATCACTTTCCCGATAAAAACAGTATGCGTTCCTACATCCAGACTGTCAACAAGTTCAGCCTCTAAGTAGGCTATAGCATTTTCCAAAACTATGGGGGCACCGCTTATGCCAACCTTGTAGTTTATGTCCTTAAACTTATCGATGTCGCGACCGCATCTAAAGCCAAAATGCCCTATGAATTTCAACGGCGTCTCCTTAGATAGAATGGATACTGTAAAAACTTTGCTTTCGCCAATAAACTCATAAGTCAAATTCTTATTGTTGACGCTTACCGCTATGGTCGGAGGTTCTGATGTAGCTTGAAATACCGTGTTAGCAATTTGTCCGTTGAAACGTTTCCCTCTTTTTGAACTAATAACATACAAGCCATAGCAAATTTTCTGTAAAGTCTTAATGTTCATTGTGCTCTTTCCTTTGCAGTATAGCCGGCTTTTTTTAATTGCTTGGTTATGGTGGCCTCATCCACATCCCCATCCACCTTAACTAACTTTTCTTCAAGAAGCACCTCAAAATTCTGGACACCGGGAATTTCCTTCAGAGCTTTCTCAACCGCTGATTGACAATGTTTACAATTCATGTCTGGAACATGAAAGGCATATTTTGCCTTCTGCATTTTCTCCTCTTTTGTCTTTAAAAAACTTTTGATTACCAAGCCAACAAACAATAAAGTGGAAATCAGCTTCAGAGAATAGGGAATTTCTCTTCCCTTAAAAAGTATATCTTTAACCACTACTCCACCCAACAAAGAGTCAAGCAAGATTCCGGATACCAGTGCAAGAAATATTATGGAGACTAAATAGATTAAAAGCACCCTCTTCCCAAATTTCTTGGCAACGAAAGCAATGGTTACTGCATTTGTAGCAGTGCCGGCGATAAGAAAAGCCAGTGCCGCGCCTGGCACCAATCCCTTGGCCATCATGGCGGCAGCCACCGGCACGGATGCGATGGCACACACATACAAGGGAACGGAGATGGCAAGCATCAGAGGATAAGCGATAACCGGATTGGAAAGATACACCTCAGATAAATCCTGAGGCAAAAGAGCTGATAGAACACCACCAATCAGAATTCCCCAAAAAATCGTTTTCCCCACATCTTCTGGTAAGGCTCCAAATCCGTAGCTGAAGCCATCTTTTAGCTTGTCTTTGAGAGAATGAACATGTTCAGGATTAGATTGAAAATCCCTTTTCTCTACTCTTTCTCTCACCAAAAGGCTTACTAGCGAGCCCACCAGCAATCCCCCCACCAAGGCTGATAGGGGTCTTACGATGGCAAATGCGGTCCCCAGGAATGCATAGGTCACAAAAATCGAATCGATCCCGGTAGTGGGAGTGGACACCAAAAACGACATGGTTGCCGCCTTTGATGCGCCATCGTTTTTTAAACCGGCGGCAAGCGGAATCACTCCACAGGAACATATGGGGAGAGGTATGCCAAAAACGGTAGCTTTCCACACCGAAGAAAACCTCCCTCCTCCCAGATGTTGCCGGATGAATCTCTCGCCGATGAATGCATGAATCAGACCGGAGAAGAGAAAGCCCAGTATCAGCCAGGGGCTGACAATCAAGGTGAAGTCCCATATCTGTTTTATTACATCAACTATAAGGTCAATCACCTTTTATCCTTCTTTTTTAAACATGCCTTACAGATGCCCTTAAAGTATCCGTGTCTTTCCTCAATTTTGTGTCCATCAATTTCATTTCGATTGATATAGGGGCATTCAATTTCGATATCTATTATTTTTCCGCATCTCTTGCAAAGAAGATGGTGATGAGGAAAATCTCTGTGATCATATCTTATTTCTGTTCCGGTAATGGTTATGGCATGTATTATACCCTTTTCCAGAAGAGCATTCAGCGTGTTGTAGATAGTGGTCTTCGAAATCGTGGGAATCTCCTTGACCAGATCCTCGTAGATCATCTCCACGGTCGGATGAGTCCTGTGCCTTTCCAGATATTCTAAAATCCTTAAGCGCTGGTATGTAGGCTTTAGGCCTTCTGCTTGCAGAAGCTCTTTGTTTTTTCTCGTTTTTGTAATCATTTCAAATTAGTATACGAATCAAAATTGAAAATGTTGTAAGTTCTTTGAGAATCTCCAAAAGAATTTTCTTAGTTTCGCGACTGAGCCTGCAGTCAAAATGTGGGGACGAAGAATAAAGAAAAACCATGTAGAAAACTGCCCTGCAAATTAGCGGGGAACGTTATTGGGGATTATCGACAGGAAAACATCTTTTTGAACCGAGGGGGCGACGTTTTCTGAGCTTTATGACAGAGGGGCAGGGCAAGCCTTTACGACTCCGCGCCGAACGGTAAGCATCCGCCCTTTTAGCCCGCGGGTGGACACATCCCGCCAAAGGCGGGATCGCATGAATGCGACCCCTACGAAAATCCCGTGCCCGAATCAGACATTTGTAGTTCGGAATGTGGAGCAGAAAACACTTGACACTGCGGCAGGAATTACTATAATGTTTCGAAGTGAGATAACGGACGGACCTGGGACTCGGGCTACGAGGTGAGGCATTTCGCCGTCCTCACGGGATTCATCTGTCAGGTGCGCACGTCACTTGACCTGGGAGGCTGTGGATCAGCACTATTCATGAAGTCACAAGGCAAACCAAAGGATCTGGTTAAACGCTATTCGTCCGCAATCGTTGAGGCTCTGGTCAGCAAAGTGCGGGCTTCATCTCCACTGGACCATAGGCTGACGAAGGGGGAGTTGAGGGAGTTATTTGTCACAAATGTATTGGCTTCTTTTCTGACAAGACAATTTGATGTCGGAACCGGGATCATTATCAACCAGAAGGAAGACCAGAGTAGGCAAACTGATATAGTGATATACGACAACCGTATATTGCCTCCGTTTATCAAAGAGCAGCATGTTGGGGTGTATCCTGCTGAAAGCGTAGTCGGGGTCATCGAGGTGAAGAGCATATTGGATAAAAAGGCAATACTGGATTCAGAGAACTCTGCCAAGATATTGCATGATAGCATTTATAATCCCTCGTCGAGCTTTTATCGCGATTATGACAAATATCCAAAGCCCCTGTGTGCAACTGTTAGTTTCTATGGAGTCGGTCCAAAAGAACTAGCGGGTTCAGGAAATGGGAAGCGGTGGCTCGAGAGAAACGTGCACTACAATTTCGCCTTGTGTCTGATCGGCAAATTCTCCTGGATCAGGCTTGCCAACAAGGGGTGGGTCAAATCCGCCAATGTCACCAATTATGAAGAAACAAAACGATTCATTGCAGTGTTTGTCGATAATTTACGCACTCTCTCGGAGTTGCGGCTGAAGTACATGGCTCAACTTGCTCACAAAGACTGGATAGGAATATACATCAGGGATCAGAAGCTGTTTCGAAATACGTGATAGCTTGTAGGTCAGGAACCCCGTGCTCCTGGCTCCGTTCTGTTGTTAGGTGCGCACGGCACCTGAGCTATTTCCGTATGAAGCAAACGGGGATTAATAATGACCGTTTCTCTGATCGGTGAACTCATAGGCGCGCTTCTCATCACCTACGTCCTGACGCGCTCGATTCGAAAACTTGGCGAGAAAAAACTGACAAAACGGAATTCCGCTGTGGTAGCCTTCTTGGTGGTTCTGGCGCTGGTGTTGGTTATCACACCCTTCACCTTTGGTCTTTTTCATGGTCTAGCGCTGTACTTACCGTGCTTGACCCTGTGGCTGATCATCGATCTTTTTAAGGCTACCAAGCGACAACCACCCAAGGATAGCGAGTCGGGATTCCCATGCTCCTGACACCATTCGTGAGTCAGCCGTTCGGGCGAATTTGTCTATGCCAGATAATCCCCCCTAAATCCCCCTTTTTCAAAGGGGGACAAAGGGGGGATTGAAATCTCACTTCTGCACCAAGAGAGGCTCTCGTTCCCGAGACTATTCGTGTCATTACACCCTCCCTTTAATTCCCTCCCACTTGTGGTGAGCTTGTCGAACCATCCCGCCATAGGCGGCAGTCAGGGAGAATTCTGTTTTCCTCTCCCCTTAGAGGGTGTGTCAGAATTTAGGTTTTTGTAGCCGCAGACTTTAGTCTGCGAAATTGAGATATTGAAAACCAACAACTTACGTCCATATGGACGGCTACAACTTCAAAACATCATTATGACACAGCCTCATAGGGGAGAGGATTAAGGTGAGGGGGAAATCCAAGGTGGCCCACACATCCTTTCACCCTCCCTTTAGTTCCCTCCCACTTGTGGTGAGCAAAGTCGAACCATCATCGGCGGGAGTGAGGGTGATTATGTTAATGCAAACAATTTCCATAACGTTTAAACATGACTCAAGAAATTAGAGCAACTGAAAAGGTCCTCCAGCGGAAAGTCTTAACTTCCCCAAAAAGCAATCTCACCACAATTCTGATGGTGATCGAGATAGCCCCCCTGTTATCAAGGAGAGTTATATGAGAGGAAAGAACGTTCATATTCAAAGAATCGAATTTCTTCGATCGCCTTTCTCACCATTATCAACTTATGGACGGATATGCCTATCCCTCTGGGTAAAAAGGGGATAAAGATGAGGACATGATTACAGATGATGAAAAATTTTCAAAATACACTTCAGAAACACCAGTAACGCCAGAAACGCCAGTAAGTCCGGTGGACTTGTGGGATAGTCAAGGTTTTGAACTCACCCCTGAGACTGATCTATTCACCGCAGACGAAACGGATTAAACAAATAGGCATCGCTCGCATCAGCTTAATCTGCTAAATCAGCTATGAAGATGCTCTTCTGGCAGCCCCGGCTACAGTCTGGAACCTCCCCTGGGGCATGCAGATGGTATTTTGTAGGGCAGGGCTGAATGCCCTGCCCTATGATTGTGTTGGAGGTGTTCCTTCGCACATAGAGGCGGGAATTCATCCCGCCTCTTCTGGTTCGGGCGGGGGTTCAACCCCCGCCCGATCAGAGATAAGATTATTAAATCTTTCTCTTTCCCAATTAAGGGTCATGTTATTGCTCCTCTGCTTCCATATACAAAGAGTGAGACTTAAGTTTAGTTCACGATGTTATTACACTCTCGAGCATTAAAAATCAGTTCACGATGTTATTAGTGCAATCAGTTAGGGAATTCGTCAAAAGCTGTGGGACATCAGAAATTCGCAGGGTTCTCTGAGGTGTGAAAAAGACCAGTTCTGGGAGACAAGAACTGGTGTCTTACGATGCTTCGGTAATAGTCACAAGATCCCCCGCAAAATGCGGGGGAGAATTACCGAAGCAGAAAGCATGGGCATTTCCTATGGTTCTTTCTCAAATATGATTTGGTGCTTACTGGGGACTGTCCATATGGATCCTTCTGGCGGACGCCCCCAGCCCTGGCGAAGCGTTCATCTGGATCTCCCTCAGAATCAGCCCCTTATGGATGACAAAGACCCCCAGACGGGAGGGCACCCGTACGGGTGGGCGTCCGCTCGTCTGGGATAACGTCCACCAGGAGCTGTAACCGCACCTTCGTTAAAGAAAGAAAAATGATTTGGAAAATAGTCCTTCCTGATGCCGATGCATCAGATACCAGTGCATTGATCTTCAACTTTTTTGTTGATTTATCCATTCTGTTGTCGTATAATCTTGTGGGTTCACCATGAAAGGTGAACCGTGAACTATGGACCGAATTTCCCGGGGGCGACTTGGTTTCGACGGAGGTAGTGGGAAAAGATAAGCGTGTCGAGGTACCCAGTTTCCTCGTTAATCCAATTGGGATACAAATTTAAGTGCAGACTATTCATATGCACTGGCTGCCTAATTAAAGGTGGCTCGTCTGCTCCGGGCTTGCTTGTTGGCCCGGAAACAGGCGCCGACTCAAACAAGCTGGTCTGATCTTTTGCTCAGGGAGATCGGGCGAGATTTGACTGGGATAGTGAAGGGGAAAACCTGCTGACTGGTGTTTCCTTTTGCGAAAAAAGA
>JAGMFA010000010.1 GCA_023127875.1 Candidatus Zixiibacteriota bacterium | reverse complement strand
TTTAATCCGTTGACCACTCAAGGCGAACTTTTCTCTCACTGAATCGCCTCCCTTTTTTACTTCGTTATTTTTTTCAAAAGTTTGCTGATCTTATCTGGATGATCTGATCGATTGAAATTGCAAAAACAGCCATTTTTTCGAAAATGGATTTAGCTTTGCCTTATCACAAACCAATATCCGGTTAAGTATGATCTTAAGCGGTACAGGTTTGTCATACACATCCAATATCGACCAGACCGTCAATTCATTTAATGATAGTGAGAGGACCTTTTTGGTAAATCACAATCTTCTTCCTCCTCAAAAGCTCTTTCTGTCTTTCACTTCTGAGACAAAATCCAAATATAAAAACTAAATCAACCCTGATATTGCTTTTATCACCAGGAAAGAGGCGAGGAAGATCAGTAGGGTATAACTGGGATTTATATTTCTCTTAAATGCCAGAAAAGAGAAGAGGGTGAATAAAAAGAGGAGAGTTGCCTTCTCCGGCTGAAATGGCTTTATCCCCAACTGATTCAATTTAAGGACAGATATAATGCCTAAAAGAACTGCTCCCATCCGACCGCTCCATCTGGTCATATCTTGCAGATGTCCTTTGGTCAGATCGGAAGATATTCTCAAGCCCAAAGCGTATCCTTTCACTATTCCCCGGGCGCGCACATAGATTTGATAAAAGTTAAAAATCAAAAAGAAAGTTAAAACACCATAAACACCGAACCTGTAGGTTAAAATCAGCCCCAGGATCAATAAAGCTGGTCTTAAGTTCTGCCAGATCAAGTTATCTCCCAAAGCTCCCAGAGGACCTCGCAACAAGTCCTTGAATCTTTTGATCTGCTCTGGGGGGGTCTTGTTCTCCTCTAATTTTGTAACCGCCCCCACAGCGTAGCCGGCAAGATATGGGTTGGCATTGAAACTTAAAAGATGTCGTTTTAGAAAGTCCCTTTGCTCCTGAATGGATGAAAATAGTCTCTTTGCCAGAGGGATCATGATCCAGACAAATCCCAGGGAAATCATCCTTTCATAGGTCCATCCGGTCTGAACGAAGAAGCTTCTCAGATACAAACCGAAGAGATCAAATCTTGATATTTTTCGCATACATCAAGTATATTGATTCATTTTAAAACAAAAGGAAGACCATCCCCAGACATATTCCCAAGATGCACCATAAAAGATTTTTTTTCCTTCCGAAAAGATAAATCATGGTGCCAATTCCCAGTCCCCAGATTGGTAGCTCCATATCTTGAAGATAAAGCTCCGGGAGGAAGCTCAAAACTCCGATCAGGGGTTTGAGCAAAATCAAAATGCAAAGGATGCCTGATCCAGTGATAACGAATCCTCGAAAAAACGATCCTGAAAGCCCCAAAAAGAAAAGGTAACCGAATCCTGAGATTGAGACTCTTTCAGCATAAAGATCAGCTTTTGGTAGAAGCTTAGAGTTGAGCTGTCTCTGCTTTATCAAACTCCAGCCGGCAAAGAGACTAAAGGAGATGACAAAAAAAAGAATCAAAAGAAGAATGAGATTGGAGCTTTTTGGAAATAGACCGGTTAAGATGATAAATCCAGAAGCACCTACCACCGTCCCCACTGCTGGATCGGGAAAGGTGGCAGTCCCTATGGGCATGACCCACAGATAAGCCAGTTGAAACAAAATTCCGATCATAAGTCCACTGGGGAGATCGTTGAGCAAAAAACCGACAACAGGACCGATCAGAAGAGGCTGGGAGAACATGGTCTGACATGCTTCGGTTTTGTCTAAGGCAACCAGTCCGCCGAATATGGACAAAAGGATCAATTCTTGAAGCATAAGTAAATCAAGGATAAAGATTTTTTACAGATTGTCAATAAAAAACCCCGCCTTCCATAGCGGGGTTTTTTAACTCAAACTACATACTCAGATGCTCGTCTTATTTTTTCTTTTTCTTGGTGGTCTTTTTCTTAGTAGTTTTCTTCTGAGCGGTTTTCTTCTGAGCGGTTTTCTTCTTGGCGGCTTTCTTCTTCGCTGGCACTCTGTTCACCTCCTTCCAGGCTTTGGGGTTGATTTGCTTTGAGGTGTGCCCGTGCTTCTACCTCGTTACATTTTTTATCTCCAAAGTCTCCTTTCCGAAATCTAAAATCATCCCTAAAGGGAGCTTGGTAGCTTTTAAAAAACTTCGCATCTTGGATTCATCTGTCTCACTTATCGGCTCGCCTGCTCTAACCATTACAATGATCTTTCCGCTTACCACAAATTCTAAGGTATACTCTCCAGCCACACTTCCTTTGTATGATAATTTGATATTTTTCTTTCGTTCGTATTCAATCTTTCGGAGATCCAGCTCAACCGCCAAAGCTTGACTGTAAGCGGATTCCTGAAAACCCAACCCCATGTTTTTGTGAACTTCAAGTGCCGCCTCCAGAATTTGATCCTGCAATTCTTTTAAAGTCATCTTCCTTTGTCGCCTCGTCGAATAACAAAACGCATGTCATAACTTGGTTACACCTGCTGCCGTTTTCTTTCTCCAAAATCATTAAAGCAAAAGCTATGCCAACTTCTTCCTTTTTACCTGCCTGACTCCGAGTTGCTTTGTTTTCAAGGATTTTCTGAATAAACAGAAAATAAGATGAAAGCAACGTCAGAAATTGTGTAGCAGAATTGTTACTATCATTAACTCTTTTATGGGTTGGATGTTGTAACTGTGGTGATGGCAGCATGCGTAACACTTTTGTTACGCATGTTCCTTATTGTTACACTTATAAGACAAAATTAGGTTTTGCTAAGATTATTTTGCTAAGATTATTGGAGAAGAAATATCCTGTTTATGTGAGAAGATCATCAAAGAGCACACCACTTGTAATTACGTCTCGGGTCAGCCAAGTAGGTTCCCTAAGATGTAGCTTAAGAATTCAAAGTGAGAACAGCAGATTCAGGCACTTGTAATCTCGTCATTCTTCACGCCTGCTTTTTTTATACTTTTAGGTGTCCTGTTGAGGAATAGAAGAGACGAGGATAAAAAATCGAATCCTCAAATTTGAAGCAAAATATGCATACAAAGTCCGCTTATCAAGGGGACAGAAAAATTATCATTGATAGGGAGGGTAACTCCTTCCACCCCGGTCGCCACCAATGCTCCTATGACTCCCACCCATAAAGGAAGATGCGGAACCACCAGTGCCACTATAAGACACATAAAAAGACACGAAAAGCTTCCCTCTAAGGATTTTTGATTGTTCCCAGAAGCATTGCTTTCTGCCAGGTTCCATCTGATTCTGGTCTTCCCGAACCTTCTCCCTATCAGAGCGGCGGCTATATCACCTAAGATGATAAAGGAGATAGCCGCAACCGCTACGCTTTTGTCAAAAAGTAGGATGGAGAAAAACGAAGCCGAGAGGATGTAAGATGAGCCAGCAAAATCAGAGCTTTCGTGTTCCCTCAAAACTGGCCCCAACAGCCGAGTTAAAAAACCATGAAGGGGGAGCTTCTTCAGTCGGATTATATCTATGGTGATGGCGCCCACCACGAATGGGCTGAGGATCAACAAAGACAAAGGCTTGGGCAGGAAAAAGTAACCAACCGGGATACAAAGAGCGAAAAGATGAATGGCTTTTCTTCTGAACTCGTTATAAAATGATATTTCCAAATCTTAAATTTTTCCGCTAAAAAATTATCGCACCAGAAATGAAGAACACAAAACTTTGGAGGCTGTCGAAAAATACCTTAAATGTCATTGCCAGGAGTCCCGTCCCGCCTAATGAATATTGAATAATTATTAGAAACATTACACTTGACATTCCGTGTCCGTCGGGTCCCTGATCCGACGGACAAAACCCTTTCCGAAACTATTACTTTCCGCCAGGTCAGGGGACCTGGCGGCCACACAAATTCTTCGCTACACTGGTTTGTGTATTGAATAAATAATCAATAACCATAATGCGAGATCGCAATGACGGTAATTGGAGTTTTTCGTCAGGCTCTTTGGTTAACCCTCCGGCTTGGGGAGTTTGAGTTTTTTCAAAAGCTTCTTATTTATCCACACGTCTGATTCCTCAAAAAGATTCTTTTCCCAATCAGCTATATGCTTTCTTCCCTTTTTCACGTTTATTGCCCTTTTAATCGCGGGGATTATTTCTTCAAATGTGGTTCCCTCCTCTTTTTTCTCCACCACCTGGATGAGATGAAAACCCCAATTGGTTTTTACTGGCGGGCTTACCTCCCCTTCCTTCAGATTTAAAGCGGTGTGGTAGAACCCATCTGACATTTCTCCTTGGGTGATGAAGCCCAAATCGTAGGCTACATCTTTGATCTCTGGCTCGCCCGGAAAGTATTTTTTTGCCATCTGGACAAAATCTGCTCCTTGTTTTATCTGGTTTAAAACCTTCACCGCCTCAAGCGAATCATCGAAGATTATGTGATACACGTGAACCGGCACTCCCAGAGAAGGGAAGTCGATCTTATGAGCTTGATAATATGCTTCCATCTCCTCCATAGTGGGGGGAGGAAAGTCCTTTTTTATTCGCTGGGCCAGCACTTTTCTTTCAGCTTCCCCCAGGGTGATGGCTCTTTCTTCTACCTGATATTCCACCACATCCGCATAGCCCCTTTTTTGTGCCTCTTTTTTCAGGATCACCGGCAGAGCCAGATAATTGGTCAAAAGATCCTTTTTGTCCTGTATGGTCAAACTGTCCTTGCCTAGGTTGAACCTATATCCACCCAAAACCGCTTCATACTCTCCGAACCTGATGGTATCTTTTTCGCCGAACCTGAACACCCATATATTTTTGTCAAAAGATGACTCATCAGTATTCAGAATCTCCCAATTATATTCAAACCCGGCTTCATTTTTGAGTGAATCGGCGAAGTTTTTTGCGGTCTCTTTGATCTTCTCATTTTTCAAAAACTCTCTTATTCCCTCAAAAAGCGTGGAATCCAGCTCATAGTGGCTTTTCTCCTTCCTGTCCAGAAGCTGGATCAGATGGTATCCTCTGTGGTCTCTCACTGGTTTGGAGATATCACCTGTCTCTTTTAGTGAGAACGCCACTGAATCAAATTCCGGGGAGATCTGACCTTTCTGGATGAATCCCAGATTTCCGGTAATATCCGGCACCCCTGCTTGAGAGTATTGTTTGCACAGGTCTGCAAAGTCCTCTCCAGCGGTTGCCTTTTTGTAAAGTTTTTTTATCTTCTTTTTTGCCTCCTTATCAGCCTTCTTCAATCTTTTTCGGTAGTCCTTTTGGGTGGAATCCGCCCGCACCCGGATCAGAAGGTCCCTCACTTGCACCTCCTCCGGAATCAAGAAATCCTCCTCCTTGTACTCTTGGTAATGATCCCTCACCTCCTGGTCTGTCACCTCTATTTTTCCCACGATATCCTTCTGATACATGTAGTCTAAAAGAAAATCCCGCATGTGATTGTCTCTTCGTATGACACAAATAGAATCGGATTCCAAATCAAAAGAGGCGATTCTTTGATCGATTAGAATCTCCCGGATCAACTGGTGAAGCTCATCCTCCTTTGTTCTCTGGTCCTCCTCCGGGTTGCTGGAGGTTATTTTCGATTCTTTCAAATAATCGTAAAATCTCCCCACGGTGAGAGGTTCCCCGTTGACTTTAGCTAAAACCTCATCCCGTGAGATCTCCTTCTTCGGGGGTGCGCTTATACAGAAATCATTCCAGGAAAAGAGAGGGAGAATGAAGAAAATAACCGGAAATAAAAGTCTTTTCATCTTTGTCCTTTCCTTTCGGTTCAAAATGCGAATAGCAAATCTTTTTGCCGTCATCAGGCAATTTCCTATCAAAGTTTTTTCATGTAAATCAAGTGCCTTATTTTGCAATCTTTTGAAAAGAATCATTTTTGCTTCACCTATTAAAGTTTCAAAAGGAGTGAGATGCGATAGGTGTTATCCAGTTCCTCATGCGAAAGAAAAGCCACGTCCCCGCCAAAGGTGGGGTTGATCCAGAATCCGACACCTGCGGTGAAGTCTCCCTGGTCAAAGCCCAATCTGCCAGCTAATTTTCTTTTGTAAGACACTTCCATACCAAAGTGCATATCTGCAGATATCTTTCCCAGCCAAAATTGAGCGGCGGATTTTCTTCCCTCATACCGGACATCTGCATCCGTGGCAAAGATCAGATAAAAATCCTTTAGTTCGTGGTTGATTGCCAGTCCCAGTTTGGTGGTGGGGTTGATGGTCTCGGTGGTTCCGTTGTCATAGAATAAAAGGCTGGAGGTTAAATCCATCAGATTTGCGCCCAGTGATAGAAACGAACATGGCTTTACCAGAAGCCCCAGGTCCGCTCCGATACCGAAAGCAGAGGTGGTCACCACATCCCGATAGATCAGCTTCAAATTTGCACCCCAGAAAAACTGAGGTTTCATTTGATGTGAGTAGGAGAAGAACAGAGCATAATCGGCATGACTTTCCTCTCCCAACAGCACCACCCGGTTGGTATCACTGATTTCCAATCCCTTTTTCTCTAAATCTGTGATCTTTACCCCCCCTCCTCCCAGGCGCTGGAGGCTGAAAGCCATAGCGGAGGTAGAAGTTTCCTCCACCCGAGGGAAAGCATAGGCAACAAAATCCTGATTCAAAAGTGATCCGAAAGTCTCGGCGTGCATCAGGGAAAGTTGTTTTCGATTCAACTGACAGAGTCCGGAAGGATTCCAGAAGCAGGCGGTCACATCATCTGCCACCCCCACGAAAGCTCCTCCCATGCCCAAAGCCCTGGCTCCCACCCCCAGGCTCAAAAATTCTCCGGCATATTTGGCAGCAAACACTGGGGTAGAAAATAAAACCAAAAACCCAAAAATTAAAAGAGATTTCTTAACCATAATTTGCAAAGTAATATACGCAAAAAAAACTTTATATCAAGCAGAAAAGGGCACAAGTCTCTTGTTTGTCAGGGACACTGCTCAGTGATGGGAATAAATAGGGGCGGGATATGCGTATGCTCGTATGAGTGCATACGCACATTCATACGAAAATTCACATTTGTGTCCCCAGGATTTAAGGATGTGGGAGATCTCTTGCTCCTTCTGGATGTTATCATGCTCAGGCAAATATATAGAACTTAGAATTCAGAGATTTTCAGATAGAGGGGTATTAGAAAAATCCCCCTAAATCCCCCTTTCATAAAGGGGGATTGAAAATTCCCCCTTTGGCAAAGGGGGATAAAAGGGGGATTTTAGACATGGGTGTCGCGTATCCCCCTACGGGGGAAACCCGACACTACGACTGATCTTTTGTAGGGGGTCGCATTTCCACAGGTCAGGTGACTCAAATGAGATCCGTTGGACATGCGACCCGATTTGGTTTTTGATTACTTACAAGGAGGTGGTCCTTGTTTGTATAGATAATTGATAAGATAAACTAAATCTCCCAGATCAACGATCTCGTCACAGTTGCAATCTCCAGACTCAATCGGGTCGGGTGCAGGACCTCCTTTAAACAAGTAGTTAATTAAATAAACTATGTCACCCAAATCTATGATACCATCTGTGTTAACGTCACCGACAACATAGTCCAGTTTGAAGCTCTTCTCCAGGAAGCAGGCTATGTTACCAGACGTGTCAACAGAAACGACAATGTAGTAGTATGTATCCGTGGTCAAAATGCTGTCGACTAAGACGGAGTGTGATGTGGTCAATGTCGTATCTGAAACTGACTTGTAGACGCTGTCATATTCAGACCTGTAGAAAACTTCGCTGGTAGCAGGAACGTTGGTATTCCAAGTTACATTGACTTCATTGGCACAAAGGATCTCAGATGAAACATTTGTGATGGTTACCATTGTGGTGTCTAAAATAGCCTCAGCAGTAGAATCAGGTTCGGTTTGACTCTCAAAGATACTGTCTCCATCTAAGTCATTCAGCATCGTCCAATTGTTGTTTACATCAAGATTCACCCTATGAAGTGCGTCCTCTTGAGTAATTTCCTCAAAATATCCAACATTATAAGCATTTCCATCTGCCCTATTTGGATACAAAATGTTGAAATCGAAAACACTATCAGCCAAACCTTCGACGTCTATGGTGTAGCCACCGACCAAATCAGGATCAGGCAGAAATGCTAATTGTTGCCCAATATCCTCAAATACGTAGAATTCCGAACCTGGGATTTCGGTGTCGATTCCGCCTTCTGGATTGATTCCAGTATGCCTTCCTTGCGAATCGTAGATGTGTAGATTAGCCGGAGAACCAAGACCGATTGAGATTCCGCCCATACTCACGCTCCAGTCTAAGAAACTGCAGATTCTATATGAAAAGGGCACGCCTTTGCATAATTTCCAAACGCAAAGTTTGACGGTTCCCGCACCAGACATACATTGGCTAGGTGCAAAATGAAATGTATTAGTCAATTGTGCCAGATGCCAACCGTCTATGTGAAAGTCGGAATTAAAGGAACCATCCACCGCCCAGGGATCCCATTTCCATATGAATCTTCCATTGGCATCAAGCAAAGTAAATGCATTCAGGTAAGCATCCAGGTAAAGTCTCAGCTCATCTACACGTAGAAACATTCCAGAGCTATGAATATCTACTCCTAATAGTTGAAAGTCTTGATCGATTGCCACCTGAAATTCAAAGGGATCAAAGGCAACAAGCAGTTGACCTGAGAAAGTTGCCCCAGTAAATTGGGGATGGCCAAGAGTGGCATAAGCTGAATACTCTCGGTTTTGGAAATCAAGCGACAATACTCCAGTAGCCAGGTCTAAGGTGAAAATATTTCCGAGCTTAAGTCCAGTCCATATCTCCAATTCAATTGTATTTCGGTTCGGATAGTCAATATCTAAAACAGCCTCGGCACAGGTGAAGTGCACATATGAAGCTAAGGTCAGGTCAAGCGTGGCGTCACCATGAGCATCAAAAATCGGGTTCTGTGATTCATCAAGCAAAGCTATGTTCGTTCCTTCATCCCATTGTCCGTCGAGGTCGAAGTCGTAATCTGGATCATAAGGAATGAAAGTATCTATTCCCGGATCATACACTCCATTGCAATTAATGTCATCATAATGTTCTTCACCCTTAATAGTCAGACCCACATCGAACAAAAATTTTTGATATTTGTTCCCTTCTGTGTCGTAAACATCCATAACATATGTATTTTGATCTATTTTCCTCAAACTACTCCAATCAGCTCGGAGTGTCTTTGAGTTTAACTCAGATAAGCTCACCTCTGAGCTATCTTCTTTTGTGAATTTCCATAAGCCAATAGGAATGTCCTTAACCACATTGACCCGTAAGTGTGCCAAATCAATATCAATCATTCCCTGCGAGGGGAAACCTGGTGGTGTTAGCAATCCGGTAAGATCAAACCCAAATGCACCGCCACTTTCCTTGAATTCCAGGGCCCCATTGGTCATTCCCACCCTAAAGATCCCGGTGTTGGGAAACACGCCCACCGTAATTTCTCCGTCGATTACCGTCAAATCAGTAAGTCCTATGGACGCGGTGAGATTTATCTCATGATGAAAACCCATGAATGGGCACCCATCCAAATCCCAGGTAGCTCTGTGAATGCCCATAGGAGCGAAATAGACATCATCGAATTGAATTCTGCCATAAAACTCACGTTGATTTACCGCCAAAGTGCATGTTCCGCTAAACGAGCTTTGAAAGATGGCGTCCGTGCCATAATGAACTCTTCCCTCCAAGTTCACTCGACCAGCTTGTGCATCGATCTCGAAAGAGGAGAGGTTATCGATAACGTACGCCTCCTCCTTAGCGGACAGCTTCACATCGGTGTACAAGACGCTGCTTATAGTCCCCGAGTTAGCGTTATAGGTTACTTCCGCTTCAGCCCCCAAGTAGAGATACTGGTTTCCTCCGGTTTGGTCGCCTATCCAGACATTCCCTTCCGCTTTAATGTTGCCACCGCCCAGGTCTTCGAAGTGGTCTGCTTTTAGGGTGATTGTCCCAACCTGCCTTTCAGTGAGATCTGCAACCAGTATGTCGTCGAAGCTGACAATGGTGGGAATTCCATATACCCAACCGAAGTCGCCGGACCAGGCAGCCACAGCTATTTTGCCCTGTGTGATCGGTGCGCCTGTGTCTGTCCAGTCAAGAACTTTGTTATCGTCTATCCAAACTTTTATATTTGTTTCAACTGTGCCGCTGACCTCCACTTTTAGATGATACTCGGTGCCGTTCTGGCTGGGATAATATTCGGTAACTATATCTGCCGTAAATTCCCCGCCCTGCATCTTGTTAAGTGTCACTGAGTCGGCGTCAATTCCCCAGTCACTTCTTAGATTGACTGCATAGAAGTTGTTTTGGTCTACGAATCTGAAGGCTATGATCTTATCCACTCCCTGAACTCCAAACACGTCAGCTTCATAGATATAGTCTGTCCAATTCGGATCTCCCGCAGAGGCTATACACCATACTCTTTGTTCTCCGGGAGCGGTTATAACAAACCGTCCAATTCCATCAACCATCCAATCACAGGCTTTGGTTACCGTATCCCAACCATCGTAATTTCCATCCCAGAAGCTGTCAAAGAAAACCGTGTCTGCCGGGCTGGGATTGAGATTGAAATTCTGACTGGTGATTTGGCCGCCAGTAACTTGGACACCATTATAAGTTTTGGTCTCATAGCCGGTCTTTCTCGCTCTGACATTATAAAAACCTGGCAGCAAGTTTGGTATGTTATAGTTGCCATCTTCTTCCGTAGAACGACCGTGTATCCAGTCTGCTCCTTTTATAGCCCAAACGCTGACATCTTCAACTGGTTGCAAAGTTGAGGCATCTTGCACATTCCCTGCAATGGAGCCAGGGTTAACCCAGATACTCACCGGTAAGTTATGCCTCGGCTTATACTCAGCCCCATCATACCTCACGAATTGCAGAGAAAGCTCTGGTGGCCAGAAGGTCGTGTCTATGAAGAGATGCATGGTGTCCTGAATCTCGAAGTTAAGCCTAACAAGCTGAAACCTGCTTCCCTCCCCCCATCTTTTTTCTCGACCGTCCCCAACAAATGCGATCCAGGAATGCGGCGGCACAAACATCGAATCTGGTCCATTAAAGTGATACCAACAGCTGTCGCCGCTAATGTGATAATAAGGTCCCCACCATGCTTCAACAGAGGTTAAGCTGCAGTATGCTGTCTGGTTGGTATGAGTCCAATAAAGAGGAATACCAAAAGCGGCGATGGAGTCTTGAACCCAGTCACCAGACCAAGTATCATACCAGAAGCTATTGGAATCGTGGGTTACGAGCAGGTCCACATGCAGAATGCAGGGGAAGGGTTCACTCTGACCGGCGTACGTATAATCAGTCCCTGGCCAGGGAAGAACATGCAACGTGTCGCAATTCCCCAAATCTGTCGGGTCCTCTGGGCATTGACCCTGACAAATGCCTGGAAACAACAATAGTAATGGCGTTATTACTAACAAAATTAATAAATTCTTATTCATTTTGCTCGTCCTTCAAGTTTAGAGTTAAATGGTCATACTTACTAATAACATATTCCGCAGGCTGATCGGGCAAAGCAAGAAACGCCTTAGGCGCTAAAGTCAGTAATGAACTTAAGGCTAACAAGACGGACATGGTGGCGGACCACCCTTGCATATATAGTTTATCAAGTAGACTGAATCTCCTTGGTCTATCACACCATCGCAATTGACATCCCCAGCCCAAAGATACCTGGGGGGTGGGCCACCTCGGTAGAGGTAATTCCCCAGATAGACTATGTCTCCCAAGCTTACGTGCCCATCGCAATTGGCATCGCCTGGCTTGATCCCAACGTAGTAACAAGATGGAGCGAAATAGTATCTTCCCCAGTAGATTCTCGGCAAGTAAGGCTTACCGTCACCCCTGATGTAACTAAGACTGGAAAACTCCTCCCAGAAGGTTGTGTCGATAGTTATCATGGCAGTATCGTTAACTGTCATCGTCAGAGTAGCAAGGAGAATATGAGAACCATCCCCCCATTTCTGGTCCTGCGTTCCTGAAGCGGAGAGTGAGATAAAAAAGTTCCCTGTCGGGTTGTCTATATCTATTATCCGAGTGTCCCATGATTCCCCCCCACCGAGTTGTTCCAAATCGAGCATGCGATTTTCCATACCTCCGAAATGCCTGAATATGCTTGTGGAAAGTCCGGGTCCAGATAAGTCATTAGTGTTAGAGTCAGGAAGAAAACTACAACCGCCGTAAGCCGAGCTGTAGGAGAACGGAATCACAAATCCTTGAATCGAGTCTATTGAGGTTGTCACGTCGTGAGTAACCGAAAGAAGAATATGAACGTTCCACGGAGGCGGACCTTCTACTAAGTCGCAGTCGTAACATTGGATATACAACGTATCACAAATCCCAAGATCAACTGTATCCTCAGGGCATTGAGCCCAGGAAGAATTGGAGAAAACCAGCACCAGTAAAATGAAAAGTTTTTTAGTCATTTTTGGTCTCCTTTTTAAGGTTAGAGCCTGACAAAAAATTCTATATCTTCATTTTGGACTAATTCAATGGTATTATAACCTCCAAGTGGAAAAAGTCAAGGAAAATTCTAAAAAATATGACGAATGATTAATGACGAATGGGAAAATCATTCACAGCACATGGAACGGACTTGTAGTGAGCGTAGCGAATCTATTAAGCAGATAAAAAACGATGACGAATAACGGACTTGTGGTGAGCGTGTCGAACCATGACGGATAACGAATAATGATTTAGAGTTATCAGCTTAATCTCATTAATCTGCTGTGAGATAATCCTCGCTCTAAGACGGATTATCCTATGGATCCTTCGAGCGGACGCTCGCCCGTCTGGGCGGATTATCATCCGTCTACTTCCCTGCTGGATGATAATCCTACGGATCCAAATGGACAATCCAGCGGGAGCACTATAAAGGTGGGAGGGTTCCCGAAGCTCGGCAGCAGAACCTCTCCCCCTTAGTCCCCCTCTCCACAAATGTGGAGAGGGGGAAACAGGGGGTGAGGTTTCTCAGAAAAGATAAACTTCTCCTCGAAAATGAACGATAATAGATAATGGGAAGGAAAAGGGGAAAGTCTCCACCGGCAGTTTTTTAAACGGGCTATTTCTTTATGGGATAGAAAAAAACGGAGGAGGAAGGTAAGTCAGGGATCGCATTTAAAAGAAAACGATTTCCCGATTTATGCCGTGGGATGATAACATCCCACGGGGAGCGGGTCCTCCTGTAACTTGCTCTCAGGCGGATGTTATCATCCGCCTACTTCCCGGCTGGATGACGGAGACCCGTCTGGGATAACATCCAGCGGGAGCACAATAATAGTTTTTTAGATTGAGGTAAGGGAAGATGATAATACCCGGTGGCCTGTCAAGTGAAGCCAGCTTCAAAGATACCAAATTCTGTGTGCAGACCGAGTTTGCTCAAAGACCAAAACCCAGAGTGACCACCACCATCTCCTTAAATGGAGAGGTGGTGGAGAAGGTGGAAAACATCTGGGAAAGATTGCCTCAAACCGAAGAGGACAAACAGGAGATTGAAAAATTCTTAAAAAGGCAACATCAGCAAGTTCTTAAAAAGATAAGGGAGAAAAGTGAGAAGCTTGCATCACCGGAACGGGAAAAGGAGAAGGTTGCTTCCGCAGAAGAAGAAGATGTGGTTCTGAAGGTCAACCAAGAGCTCTCTGGAACCGAAGGAGTTTTCGGGTGGGTTCTTTTATCGAAAGATGATGAAATTATAGCTCCTGGAATTTCGCAATCAGAAATCAAAGATACTGTAGATTTTGCGCGACGGGTCAAGGATCTTTCTATCTTTTTACCTTCAGTCACCAGGCTGGGAAATTTTGTGGGGGGCATTCTGGAAGCACCGGGAAGCTGTATTCTCTTTTCACCCCTTCAAGCACAGTTCTTAGCAGTTAAGCTTGATCCGAAGGTCGACTTTAAAAACTTGGTCAAGAGAATAAAATCAGTCATTTGAGCAAAGGATGAGATGGAGAGAATTTTAAGCGACATAAGATCGGTGCCGGGTGTAACCGGAGCGATGATTTTGGCAAAAGGGTCTTTGAACTCCTACCATCTGCTTCCGGCAAGCTTCACCACCAATTCCATTAAAGAGGTGGGAGTGAAGCTTTTAAAACTTTCTGAGAAGATGCCCCCGCACAGCCGGCTGAATCTAAAATTCGATAACGGGATTGGTCTGGTATACAACTTAGAGAAAAGCGTGGTATTGATCTTCGGCTGGTCCAACTTAGATTTTTCGTTTTTGGGATTGGTGTTAAAATCCGCCCTTCAATCCATAGAAAGAAAACTTCAAGAAGAAACCCTCGAGCTGGATCAACTCAAAGAGAGAGCCGCCTTTGTGATTGACAAAGACAATCTGAATTTGTTAATTGAGGCGATAAATTTAGTGGCCGAAGGTTATGGCAGAGATAAGGGCATCTTCTGGGTCACCAAGAATCTACGCAAAGCCAAGGAGGACGTGATCAAAGAATTTCCTCAGATCTCACGTTTCTATGTGGACAACAATGGCAAAGTTTCCATCTTAAAAGCTCAAAAAGAAATGTTTGACCAAAAGATTTCGTTAGCTTTGGTGAAATGGATAGATCTCTTTGTGAAAGAAGTTCCTCACCCCACCCGTCATGACCGAGTTGCTAACGTCAGAGATTTGACCGCCCGCATCAGCAAGCCCTTAGAGGGAATTGGATTCTATGACCTGTATAGCCAGGTGGCGAAGAGGTTGGTCTGACCGAAAGGCTTTAATACAAGAACCCCCCCGCCTATGGCGGGGGGGTTCTATGGAAAGGGTTTTGATTTGAAAGGACTCTCTCTGCACTCACCAATAAAGGGTTTTTACAGTCACCTTCCGTATTTCGCTTTCGCTATCCCCCGCCTCTGGCGGGGAGGTCACGGCGTACGCTCAACTTCAGGGGGCAACCTTCATCAGTCAATTGTTAAAGGTCTTTCAAATGCACCCTTTCCTTTTATATATTACAACCAAAAGTTAAAAAAAGCAAGGTTTTTTTAAGCGAGAGAAAAAATAAACCTGCTTGAAGTTTCCCGGGTGTGTGATGATTGGCAAAGATTTTGCTATTGAAAAACGGAGACCTTTATTATGCTTGAGGGACTGGGCATAGATATGGTGGAGGTGGGCAGGATCAAGAATGCTCTTAACAGATGGGGGAAGCGGTTTCTTCACCGGGTCTTCACGTCGGAGGAAAGAAACTATTGCAAAAGGAAAGCTCATCCAGAGCAATCCCTTGCCGCTCGCTTTGCCGCCAAGGAAGCGGTTATGAAGGCAATCGGCACCGGTCTTTCGGATGGAATTAGTTGGACCGATGTCGAGGTGGTAAATGACAAAAGCGGAAAACCTGAGGCGCGATTAGGAGAGAAAATAACCCAGCGAATCGGTAATAAGAAAATTCTTCTAAGCATCTCCCATACCAAGGAATTCGCCATCGCTTTTGCAATCTTGGTAGATGGATAAAATTTGAGCAAAACAAATTAAAAAAGACCAGAACCTAACTTAAGTTAGGTTCTGGACTGAATTCTGTCTAACATTCAAAAATAGTCCAACAAAACGGATTCAAAATATCATATGGAGAGTAATTTTCAGGATGTGTAGGCGGAGAAATTTCACGTAAGGACAGGGCTTGTCCCTGTCCCTACTCTGAAGAGGACAGCCACAAGGGCTGTCCCTACGAACACCGTTGATTGTTTCACCCTCCCTTTTGTTCCCTCCCATCCAGGGAGGGAAGAGTTAATTCCCTCCCCCTTGATAGGTTCGACAAGCTCACTACAAGTGGGAGAGGGTTAGGGAGAGGGTAATCCAAGAAAAACACAAACAGGAATCGCTTGGCACCGACCACCCGAATCGGACAACCAAACGGACGTCCAGAGGGGGGCGTCTGCCTGCCCGTCTGGGCAAGGGCTGTTCCTACAAAATCCCTTCAGCCTTATAGAGATCGGAACTTGAATCAAACTTTCATTCTTGGAAAAGTAAACCCTTTGCAAAAAATTTTAAATCAGAAGTAAATGCTTGCTCAATGTCTAACAATTTATTAATTGTTATAGGGACGGGATTTTATCCCGCCCTGAAATGAGACTTTCGGTGAAAAAAGGAGCTTTTATGTCAAATCCTACGGAAACTGTGGACCAGAATGAGATTTTTGAGATTTTCAAAAAGTCGGGGGCGCTTTTAAAAGGACATTTCCTTTTAAGCTCTGGACTTCATTCAGATATCTATTTTGAGAAGTTTCAGGTGCTTCAGCATCCTGAATACGTGGAGATTTTATGTCGTAAATTGGCTTCCCTTTTCAAAGACGACAATGTAGAGGTTGTGGTTGGTCCCACCACCGGAGGAGTCATCATCGCTTACGAGGTAGCCAAGAATTTGAAGACCAGATCCATCTTTGCGGAGACAGGGGATGAAGGCCGGATTTTCAAAAGGGGATTTGACATCAAAAAAGGTGAGAGGACTTTGATCGTGGATGATATTCTAACCACCGGAGGATCGATCAAAGAGGTGATTCAGTTGGTAAAAAAACATGGGGGGAACATAGTGGGCATTGGGCTCCTCCTAGATCGAAGCGGAGGGAAGGTGAAGTTCGATTATCCCCTGAAAGCTCTGGCTACAACTGAAGTCACCAACTACCGTCCAGAGGAATGCCCCATGTGTAAGAGGAGTGAGCCCCTGATCAAACCAGGAAGCAGAAAAATGGGTTAAATAAATATGAAATATCCCAAACGAAGTTAGACCTTTTATAAAGAAGCCTTTTTAATGGAGATCAAAATGCCCAAAAAGTTTCTCATTATTCTTCTAATAATTCTCCTTTCGTCTTTCACTTGCCAAAAGGGAGTTGAGAAATCTGAGATCACTGTTCTGATCCGGATGATGGATATTCAGGACTTGTGGTTCAGGGAAAAGATGAGGCAATTCGAGAAAGAGAACAATGTCAAGATAAATGTGGTCACCTTCGATCAGGTGGAAGATGTAAGACAGATGATGGATCTGGAAAGAAAAAGCAAAAGAAAGAGGATCGGACTGGTCAAAACCGCCCTGGAGATGGTATACCCTCTGGCAAAGGAGAACTATTTGATTCCGCTGGAAGAGATTGTAGAGCTTCTCCAACTGGAAAAAGACTTAGACGAATATCTGCATGAGGCGACAGAAGTCGGCACAATAGATGGCAAAGTTTACTATATCCCCCGTAAGCTGGAGACTTACCTTTTGTTTTATTTAAAGTCAAAGGTTAAGGATGCTTTGGATAACTGGGAAAAGGATCGAGCCAAAATCGAAGCCATGCTAAAAGAGGTAAATCAGTATGGACTGCCTGTCGGGTACCGTCTGGAGGAAGATCCGAAGGAATGGGATTATTACGATCTTTTAGTCCTCTCCTTTTTCTGGGCTAATAATCCTTATCATGGCATCACCATGCCCCGGGTGGCTCATCGGGGAAAAAGATATGCCGGCACGGTCAATGAACTTGTTACTCGCATCTTTCAACTGGGAGGAGAGAAAGAAGATATTCTTTCCATGGATACAGACCCGGTTAAAGATCTCTTTCAGTGGGAATCTTTTCTCATCAAAAACAATCTCTATCATCCGGGAATGTGGGAGCAAGCTTGGTCGGGAGGGGACATCTGGAGGGCTATTTCCTCTGGAGAGGTCTTTTTGTGCTTTTTGCATCAGATCGATCTTTTCTTCGTGCATGGTGGCTCCGATCCCACCATGACCGGCTATCTCTCTGACCCTTCTGATCTGGGTGTCTCCATCATGCCTCGGGGAGTTTCGTTAGAGTTAACAGAAGAGGGAAAAGTTCAGAGAGAGGGAGGGCATTTCTCCAATCTTTACGGATGGTGGTGGGGAATACCAGTGACTTCACCCGATCCTCAAACTTCTTATAAGTTAGCCAGATTCATCACCAGCAAAAAAAATCAGATAGAGGAATGTTCCCGATTCGGCATGTTTCCGGTTCGAAATGATGTGTTGGACGATTTAGGTCAGGCATTCGATGAAGAGTGGAAACAACAGATATTCAAAGTTAGCCGACTTCAATTTGAAAGCGGGACAAAGCAATTTCCTCTTCTTAAAGAGTGGCCCCGGATAGGCAAAAACTATCTGGACGCCTGGTACGATATATCTGTAAAAAGAAATGTGGTCAAAAGAGAAGAAATCTCTGGCAGTTTAAAAGATTATGCCAAGATCAATCAAGCTATCCTCTCTTCTTCTGAGGCTGAAGAGTAATCTTTTCACCATCGGCTTTTTCATCCCCGCTTTCCTCTACCTTTTCAGCTTTTTTGTCATAATTTCAGTCTTCCTTTTGAAGTTCTCATTTTCGGGCGACATTCCGTTAATTCACCTTTTGTCTGTTGACGAATTCAAAGCCGCTTTGTGGAGAAGCTTTTGGTTTATGGGTGTCGGCACGCCCCTTCAATTGGTGGTGGGACTATTGCTTGCACTTTTAATTCAGCAGAGCTTCAAAGGGGTGGGGGTGGTGAGAAGTCTGTTTATGATTCCTATCGCCATACCGGCTTTAGTTACCGCTATAATCATAGATTTGCTTTTTTCCTATCCCTTCGGACCTGTAAATAATCTTCTTCTGGGGCGGCATGATTTTTTTCCACAAATAGTTAGCCTTCCGATCAACTGGAGTGGCTCCGAATTTCTGTCATTGGGCTTGGCTGTTTTGGGCAAAACCTGGAGAGACATGCCCATCTCCATGCTGATCCTTCTGGCCGGACTTCAATCCATCGAGTTGGAACAATACGAGGCGGCTAAGACCATGGGCGCAAGAAGCTGGCAACAGTTCAAATATCTAACCCTGCCGCTTTTGACACCCGCCATTTTGACCATATTGATTTTGCGTTCTATAGAGAACTGGAAGGAGTTTGTTTTCCCTTTCGTCCTGGCTCCCGCCTACCCGCTCTTAGGGGTGCTTATCGAAAGGCTTTATCATGTGGAACAGAATCCGGCCCTGGCCGCATCAGTAGCCTTGGGCCTGGTGATCTTAATTGCATTAACTACGCTAATTTTTACCAGTATAACCAAAATGGTGAGAAAATATCTAATTAGAGTTTAAGAGGAACCCTTTAGGGGTTTTCTCCATTTTACTGTTATGACTTTTGACAAGGGAAACATTTTTTAAGAACTTGACAAAGTTATGATTTTAAAAAACCTCATCCCTCATTTGAGTCAAATGATCTATCCCCCTCTCCATTTTCCACAGGATCCATAGGACATGGAGAGGGGGAACAAAGGGGGAGAGGTAAAAGTCGCGTAGCCAAGCCTTCATGGCTTGGTATGAACTGGCAAGCCGTAAAGGCTCGCCTACGCGCGCTGATGTGTAGAGAGGAACAAAGCAAGAAGGACCATCTGTTAATGAAAGTTTTGAAGTTCGTCCTGATTGGAGTGGTTCTGTTTTTCATAATCTTTCCCCTGTTTATGATGACCAAATACAGCATCTCGGATCGGGAAAGTATCGTCACCGGCGGAGAATATCCAGAGCCGTTTTTTCCTTTCAAACCAACTTTAGAAATGTTCGGGGTGCTGTGGTCAAGAAGCGACTTTATGAAAGCTGGTCTGACCAGTCTATGGGTAGGGCTTTTTGCCGTGGCTTTTTCTCTTCTCTTGGGCGCTCCTACGGCTTACGCTTTAGCTCGATTCAAAATCCCTGGGGTGGCGATCCTACTTTTCTTTCTCCTGTCGGTGAGGCTCTTTCCTGACATTTCGGCGGTAATCCCGGTGGCTGAACTTTTGCTCTCTCGACCTTTTTCACTCTTACCACCTGAGGTTTTGGTGGGTCTGGCTCATACTCTTTTAGCCCTGCCTTATACAGTTTATATTGCCAAAGGGGTGTTCGAATCCATTCCCAAAGATTTAGAGGAACAAGCATTTGTACTGGGAGCAAGCAAATCACGCACTTTTTTCAAAATACTAACTCCTTTGGCGTTACCCGGTCTGGGTGCGGCAGCCATCTACACTTTCTTCCTCTCTTGGAATGAATTTATCTTCGCTTATTTTTTGACATTTCAGGGAACCGAGACTACATTACCAGTGTATCTGTTGAGGATTTTGAGCTGGTCACCGCAAAAGAATTTCATATCCACCATCTCGCTTTTGATATGTATTCCGGTGATCATCTTCACTTTCCTGGTGCAAAGGTATATGCGGGAAGGATTGACCGCCGGCGCAGTGAAATGAAATACCTCTCCCCCTGTCTCCCCCTCTCCACTTTGTGGAGAGGGGGAACAAAGGGGGTGAGGTAGAAAAAAGAGGTATTCTGTGGCAGAGGTCAGGCTTAAGAATTTGACCAAAAAATTCAAAGATGTGGTGGCAGTCGATAATATAACCCTCGGCATAGAGGACGGGGAATTTTTGACCCTGGTGGGGCCATCCGGATGCGGCAAGTCGACCACCTTGAAAGCGGTGGCAGGCTTGGAAAATCCCAGCGCCGGAGACATCCTGATTGATGGGCAACGGGTCAATGATCTCCCGCCGCAGAAGCGCCATATTTCCATGGTGTTTCAAAGCTATGCCCTCTTCCCTCACATGAGCGTGGAGTCCAATCTCGCCTTCGGGCTCAAGCTCAGAAAAAAAAGTCTTAAGGAAAAGACCGATAAGGTGAGGTGGGCTATTGAACTTTTAGGTCTTTCCGGTTTTGAAAAAAGACTTCCCAAAGAACTTTCCGGCGGGCAAAGGCAAAGGGTAGCTTTGGGCAGAGCATTGGTTTTGGAGCCCAAAGTCTTGCTTTTAGATGAGCCTCTCTCAAACCTGGACGCCAAGCTGAGATTGCGCATGCGCACCGAGCTGAAAAGATTGCATAAGAAGATCAAAACCACCATAATCTACGTGACCCATGATCAGGCTGAAGCCATGACATTAAGTGACAGGTTAGCTGTGATGAAAGATGGGAAAATCCTGCAGGTGGGCACGCCTGAGGAAATCTACCAAAAACCGGCCGATATTTTCTGTGCCGGCTTTATTGGCAGTCCTCCCATGAATTTTGTTTCCGGCGAAAGAGTGCCGCAAGTTAAAGACAAGAAGGTAATGGTGGGAATTCGTCCGGAGGATTTGTCCATCTCTTTGACCGAGACCAAAGACGGCATTTTTGGAAAAAGCAGTGTCACAGAAACTCTGGGTTCGGATAATTATCTTTATGTGGATATCTCTGATCTGCTGATTTCTGTGAGGCTGAAACCCGAGGAGAGAATTCCAGAAGATGAGCCGGCGTGGCTTGTTGCCCGAAAGGAGAAGCTCCACCTTTTTGATGAATCCACCGGGAGAAGAGTTTAATTCACAAGGAAAGAACAATCAAAGGAGAAAGGAGGAACAGTGAAAGTAACCAATTTCAAGAACGTAACAGCAGAAGAAGTTAGTGATCCCGGCGCCAAAGAAGTTACCATTAGATGGTTGATCTCGGAGTCGGATGGCGCTCCCAATTTTGCCATGCGGTTATTTGAGATCGAACCGGATGGATATACTCCCTATCATAAACACAAATGGGAACATGAGGTGCTTATCCTGAAGGGGGAGGGAAATCTGATCACCGAAAACAAAACTTTTCTTCTTAGACAAGGTGATGCAGTGTTTGTTCCGGGGGAGGAAAATCATCAATTCAAAAACGCATCAAGAAAAGCTTTGATTTTTCTGTGCATGGTTCCCAACCAAAAGTAGTTTGCGTTTACATTTGACGCCTGTCCCGATCGAAATCAAAGCGATACCCTTAGCAAAGGTAATCGCCCGTGGAATTCAATAAGCTGGAGAACCTCTCTCCCTGTTTCCCTCTCTCCCTGTTTCCCCCTCTCCACTTTGTGGAGAGGGGGACTAAGGGGGTGAGGTAAAAGAACGCACAGATATTTTCAAAAATTTTTCCTTTTCTGATTACTTCAATGCTTAAGGAAATCGAAAAAAAGTATGGCACGCCTCGCGAGTTGACCATGTCCTTTCCCATGAACCGATCAGAATTTGATATGCTCAAAGGTAGCATGAGGGATGGACGGAATTCGGATGCCACTTTGTTTATCTTCAAAGAAGATAAAGTTATCGTGATCGCCAAACCCTGGTATCCGGAAGGGCTTTATCGTGCACCCAGCGGAGGAATTAAGCCAGGGGAAGATATGGAGCTTTCTGCCAAAAGAGAAGCATACGAGGAAACCGGGGCTGAAATCGAGTTGGAAAAATATATCCTGAGAATCCACGTCACCTTTTCTTGCGGTCAAGAAGCGGTCAACTGGACCAGTCATATATTCACCGCAAAATATCTTTCCGGTGATCTGCAACCCGTCGATACCAAAGAGATAAAGAAGCTCACCCTTATGAATCTGGAGGAGCTTTCTTCTTTAAAGGAAAAACTTTTGGCGCAAGATTCAGGCGGGCTTCACTATCGTGCCGCCTTAACCCAGGCGGCGATAAAAAAAATTTTGGCTTCGCAAAAGCGAACCTCAGGATCTAAGTGTTGAGTTAAGTCAAGAGGCTTGGACATTACGCCCAATGAATTGGGCAACTACATTTCTGTGCCTGTCCGGTCTCTGGCCTGACAGCAAAAATCTTCTCAAATATGCGAAAAAAAATCCGCCAGATATTTGGACCTGGCGGACACAAAAAAAGACCAGGAGTAAATCCTGGTCTTTTGAGTACAGCTAAATTTCTGAAAGTTCTTGCTGATCAATCCTTGTTGGATTCTTCTATCTCGTCTGGCGATTCCTCAGGCTCCTCCCCGATCAGCTCACCTCTGGCGATCATCTTTTCATAATCTGCGGGATGTTTTTCCATGTATTCTTCTTCGGTCATGGTGCCGGTTAGACCGGTGAAGTTTAGCGGATAGTTTTCTGGATGCACGAACATGTAGAAGAAATGCCACACCACTATAGCCAGGGTGGCCAATATGGCTTCGTAATAGTGAATTGCCTTAGCTATGTCCAACAGCCACTTGGGGATGAATCCCAAGAAGAAGGTCTCGAACCACAAGGGAAATCCGGTTATTATCATCACGAATCCACCCCACATGAGCGCCCAGTACTCTGCCTTTTCAGTATAGTCATACCGGTCAAATTCAGGATGCCTGGAAGACAAACCGAAACTGTAAAGAAGATTTTGGATTACGTTCGTTGTATCTGAGAGAATCGGGAATTTGGCTATTATCTGTTGCCGACCACGTTTGGTAAACCCTGAACGGAGAAAGGCGAACACGAAAAGCCCGATGAACACAACACCGGCTACCCGATGAGCCACCCCACGTGCGGCGAATGCGGCGGGAGAATGGGTCAACCAGGATGACCACCAGGAGTCAGGAAATCTGTAAGCAAAGCCGGTTATAACCAAAGTGGTGAAGGAGAGCATCAGAAGAGAGTGCCACAAAACCTCCACTGTTTTCCACCTTATCACTTTCCCGCTTTTCGCCTCTCTATAACGTTCTCTGGCATACCTTATCATGATGACGCCATTGTGGGCAAGCATTCCCCCGATCACCATTATGATGAGGAGAAGATAGATTCTTCTCACCCAATAGACCTCGATGTCTTTCTTGCTGGTGGCATCGATATGAATTGACCCTTTAGCATAGTTGGATCCCGCTCCTTCGTGACACTGTCCGCATGTTTGCGGGAGATTAGCTTTGTTTATGGTGGAGAGAGGGTCACTTTCTGGTCTTATGTTGTGGCTGGTGTGGCAACTCACACAACTGGCAGTGGTGGTATCTCCCGATCTGCTCCCCACGCCGTGATACATATCAAGATATGGAGTAGTTTTCTCAGACACGTATCCATACTTTTTAACCAGCTTTTCCCGGGAATGACAGTAGACGCAGGTTACCTTGGAAAGGTTTGCCGTATAAGTGGAAGAGTTCTCATCTGCCGACGATTTGATGGCATGAGTCGTGTGACAATCGGTGCAGACCGGAGCGTTTGGATCTCCTTTCTTTACTGCCGTCCCATGAATATCCTGGCTATATTCCTCTTCCTCCATGGGATGACACTGACCACAGGTAGAAGCGACATTGCTCCTATGGGAATATGAAGTTGGATCGGAAGAGGATTTCAGATTATGGCTTCTGTGGCAGTCGGAGCAAACAGCCACCCCCAGATTCTCCTCAACAAGTGCCTTACCGTGAACGCTTTGCATATACTTCCCATACGGACCAGGACATTTCCCACACTTATCACACACATTCTTTTCACCACCGTGGCATTTGCCGCACATCTTAGGCTCATTGCCCCGATAGGTATCAGCCTCTGGATCATCTACTGAACGGATATTGTGGTAGCTGTGGCAATCCCCGCATGTAGGAGCATCCGCCACTCCCTCAAGTCTCTTTTGTCCGTGATATCCCGCCTGGTAACGCTCCATCACCTCCGCATGACACATGCCGCAGTTCACCGGACTAAGTGGAGTCTCGTGCATATCCGCTTCCACCCCCACGTGACAACCCACGCAACTTAACATCTGGTGAACCGAGTTTGCGAAAACCGATTCATCCACAAAAAGCGAAATTTCTTTGCCGGTTGAGTCCTCCATGGTAAGACTCTCATCCCCATGACAGATCAGGCAATCCTCGGCGGTTTGGGTAAACCCTCCCGAAGTGAACAAGAAACTGAAAATTAGGGTTAAGGACAAGAATATTAAGCTTTTAGCATTTCTTTTCATGTGTTCACCTTTCTACCGGGTGTGGATTTTTTTCACTATCGGTTGTTGAAAATAGCAACACAAAGCCTCTTTGTCAAGTTTTTTTCCTGGTCCCAGAAAGGGTGAGCTTGTGATTTTACACTTCTTTGGGCCTGTCTGTCCTCCTCAACTCAACGGAGAACCTTGATTTAGGTAACCGCAGGTACGTAGGATCTTGAAATCAGTTGACTTCCTATGGATCCAAATGGACAAATGAGCTTTAGCCTGCGCGCTTTTCGCCAAATGGGCGGCTACCATTTAAAACCCAACTAAGTGTTTGTCGGGCTCCTGACCCGACAGGCAAAATCCGTTAAATGAGAAAAAAGTCCGCCAGGTCAGGGGGACCTGGCGGATACATGGAGAATGTCAAGGTAGCCACAGGTCAGTTGACTCAAATGAGCTTCAGCCTGCGATGATTTTGGGCTCATTCTTAAATAATGTGGAGTGTTCTATGTAACCTACTCGTATGAGTGCATACACATATTATCCCCCCCAGGGGACAACAAAGAAGGGTATAATAAAACACAATTCCCACATTGAATACAAAAGAACATATTTTTCTACCCCCATATTTCTCTAACTCGATCCTATCGAGCAAGTATGAAGAATTCCTCGACAGCAGATCCACAGGATCCTGTGGATAATACGTAATCGTTACTTCGAATCCATAGAAGATCGGGAAGCCCGCACGATCCGGTGGAACTGTTTGACTCCTCATTTTGCAAAAATGGGATTAAGCGAACACTACACTCAAGGTATTATGTGCAAATATTTAAGACACTCTATATAAAAAACTGAAAATCCAGTGACAGGTTTTGACAGACTGATTGACGATATTATTACTTGAGTGGTCTTTAAGGGCGCTTCTTGCAAATCTGTCGGGTTAGGAGGTTTGCTTAGGTCAAAAGGGAGCACAAAAACAAAAGTTTCAAAAGCAAAGAGAGGAAAATCCCACAAGAAGCGGGATCGGGTCAGCTTGAAGGGGACGGGAGCTGACCCCCTCCTTTGCTTTTTTGTCTTTCGGGATCTCTCCTCCCATACCGGGAAAAAAGTTAGTTCACAAACGACAAAAGGATCAGAAAGATTCTGATCCTTTGTCATAACCCTTAAAACTGTGATTGAAGTCTAATACGAAACCGACAGGTTTTTTTCTACTTAGTTTTCTACCTTTGGTTTAATCCGGGCGAAAAGATATCGGCAAATGATTATTTCTGCTTAGCCATTATCATCTCTCTCAGCTCGTTATCTTTGGTAGTCACCTCCTGATGAATCCCTGCCGCCAATTCTTTGGCTGAATAATAATTCCCACTGTCGTACTCTGCGTGCGCTTTTTTTAGCTGTTCATCCCATCCGGACATCTCCTCAGTCAATGCCCTCTTCTTTTTGGGGATTCCCCACTGCTTTGCCAGGTCTTGAGTTTCCTTAAGTTGTTTCACAGCCTGGTCGATGGCGGCAAAGAAATCTTCCACTTCAGTTTTTGTGTTTTCCTTATTAATTTCCGCCTGGGACGCAGCCGATTCAGCCACTCCCTTAGCATCCATCAAACGCTTTTTTGCCTCTCCATATTTCTTTTGAGCAATCAAATTCTCCGCCTCGGTGATGGAGCTTCCAGCTTGGGTGAAAAGATCTGGCGCATATTTGTCCGCCTCAGCCGCTCTGGCTTTCTCCAAAGCATCTTTGGCCGCCGCCAGCTCGTTTGTAGGCTCCCCAGCACACCCCAGAATCAGAAGCAACACCGGAAAGATCAAAAGACCCGCAACCAAAATCCCTTTCCTCATTTAGATACCCACTCCTTTCTTTTATAAGTATTTAGGGTTTAACGTTTCTTTATCTTTCACTAATCAAAACCACCTAAAAAAAGAATCCTTTCTCGTTTTGAATTCGCACTAATATATATGCCTCAATTATTTTGTCAAGAGATTTTTTTTCGGGAGCTTCTAAAAAAAAGTAACGTAAATATTGGGGTTGTTGCTTAGCTCATAAAATTTTGGACTTACTAAGAGAAGCAGGAAACAGTTTACATCTTATTATT
>JAGMFA010000001.1 GCA_023127875.1 Candidatus Zixiibacteriota bacterium | reverse complement strand
AATAATAAGATGTAAACTGTTTCTTGCTCCTCTTAGTAAGTCTTTCGATAAACTCTTTAGTCCTTCACCTCACAAAAACTTTTTCCTGCATATCTATGGACAGTAGGGGACGGGACCTTCCTTGTAGAGATAGTTAATCAAGAATACCACGTCGGCCAGATCAATCCACCCCTCGCAGGTAACATCGCCAGCCTCGTAGGGGAATGGTGCAGGACCATTATAATATAAGTGGTTTATCAGATAAACCACATCGGCCAAACTGAGCACGCTATCTCCGTTTGCATCCCCACATATGAAAGCTACTTGCACCACCATCATCGATCCCTGATAGGGTTTGAAGTTGTGCTTGGTCGCGGTAACATGCAAGCTTCCTTCGACAGTGGTTGTGCCGAAGAACTCAGCTTCTCCTGAAGCATCTGTATAGCCAGTCTGATAAACTTCATCATTCATCAGACAAATTAACACACTCTCCACTGGAGCGCCGCCGAACGTTACCATTACTGAAAAAGAATAATCGCCTAGCAAAATACTATCTGGATGAGAGACCTGGAGTGCCTCCGGAAAATCTGTCCAGATCTGCATGGTGGGATCGCCGAACCAGGTTCCCATCTCAAAGGTGGCCTTTGTGTTTGATAGACTTGATCCCCAGGGGTAGCCCTCTCCGCCCGTTAGATAATACTTGTCATACATCCAGAATTTTCCAAAGTTGAGCACCACTCCCATGCGGAACATTGGGTTGTAAATAGGATGGGTAGACCCCCCATTGGGATAACTGGGATCGAAGTCGGTCCAGATGGCATCATAAAAACCTTTGCATAACTCATCATTTATTCCACTCCAGCTAACCCGAGTGTGCCCGAAGATTCCTACCGCTCCCCCGTTGGCTTTTCTCTGAAACGCTTCGCAGAAGTAAACAGAGGAATACGGGGTATCATGTCCTGGTGCATCTGTCTCATTATCAAAATGACCCGTCTCACAGTTTATGCTGAACACAACGGGTAACTTATCTCCGTTGGTAAGCGAGTTAACATCTGACACATGGTAATCTGGATCGCCCCATCCATCTACGCCACCGTGATCCCGATGATTCACCAGGAAAACCCCGCTATTGATGGCACCAGAGATCTGGGTAGCATCTCCGTCCCAGGTTAAACCTGGAGGGAGTGGATCGCCATAATAGTAATAGAGAGGAGTGCATCCCGAGGTTTTGTTATAACATCTTTCCACACTTTTCCCCTGTTGTGTAATCAAAAAGTCCCTAACCGTCTCGCTGGTTTGTATGAAGAATCTGTCCGCATAACCGTTATAATTACGATCCTGAAAATGGCCTGCCACCAGAACCTTATTGTAAAATGTCTCCACACCGGAGATGGGTGATCTTTCATACTGGAGGATTTTGCCGATCACCTCTCCCGCCTGTGAAGCGTTGTCTACTGAGATTCTTCCGGGGAATACATCGGGGAAGAAATCCGATCCGTCTAAGGTGGTGTAATACAAATCAGTGCCGGTTTTCTCATAGTCGTAAGGATGGGTGGTGCGATAAAACAGCGGCACAAATTCGGCATCTCCAATGAGAAGGAGGAATGAGGGAGGTGGCATCCAAAGGTTGTAGGCAGTTTGAATGTAGGTTCTGATCGAGCCGGTGTCAGAGCCGGTCTGGGTGGTGTTCCTAACCCAGGTGGGGATTCCAGACAAGTTTTTCCAGTAAGCTAATGACTCTGCCCAGGCTTGAAAGTCAGGATGGGTGATGATTAAAAGATCACAACCGGTATCATCCTTCCCGCCAATTGTTGGAGGTAAACCCAAGACAGAATAGTTCAAAAGTAGGTTTTGAAAAAGGTTCTCAAAATATGGCGATCTGTATCGAGGATCAACGAAAACACCATTACCTCCGGCAAAACTTATTCTCACCGTTATCTTTGAGACAACCTTCAGCTCACCTCTGGCGGGATTATACTGCACCGGGAAGATAGTAAGTGATGAGATTTGGCAACCTCGGATGATTTTGGGCTCCCCTACAAAGGCCAGCCTATCAGGATAGAATTCGTCTTTGCCATAGAATTCCTCATCTTTGACGAACTCCGGCTGGGGTGCACCCACCTTATCCACCGGCTGTTCCTGCGCTGGGTACACGCTGTAGTTCGAAAGAATCTGAGAGTCGTATTGAATGATCTCCACCTGAGCACCTGCTCTTTGGGGTACTGCCACGAAACGTGACCAGATAGGAAGCTCCGCCCATCCGATGTTGTATGTACGACCCCCACCCGGGATGGACAATGCCTGGTAAACGTTCCCTTGCTCTGTAATTTCCCCTACGTTCATGCCGGGAAAGCTGATCTGAAAAGTCAACTCGTCGGCAGTCGATGACAGGATGATGGCCTCCGGATAACTCTCCATGCTCCCTTGATGAAAAGGAACCCAATCGTTAGCGGCAAGAGAGCTTGCCGCAGTTAACAGAATGAAAAGAAAAACGAAACAAACCACACCGCCTTTTTTCATTCTCCACTCCTTTCTTTAAAAATGAAAAGTGGCAAGTTACTCACGAAAATTATCGATCTTGTGAGATCAAAAAAATACAACACTCATAAACTAATATAACTTAAAGATTTATTTGGGCAAGTAAAATTTTTTGTTTCCCATAAGGTTTTGTACCATTTCTTATAACTACAAAGTACTGAGATTTCTTCTTTGAATTATCTCTTTGTGGGGGAGTAAGAAAAAATTTAGCGACACTCTTCCTATACCCTTGTAAGGGTAAGGCTTCAAAAGATTGTTGAAAAAGTGCCTTGAGAAAGGCGCCTATCTGGGCACTCCGGTTTGAGGTCCCCAGTTCCACCCTTTTTCGGGCGAACCTGGCCGCAGTTATGAACCATACTATATTGGTGGACGCAAATCACTTGAACTGCTGGCTTGACAAAGGAACAATTTTTATTATAATACCTCTACTCAAGCTTTTTCCAAGTTGGTAAACAGAAATAATGATGACTTATGACATGAGTAATAAGGCTAACAAAAACCACCTCTTTTCAAATGCGGGTTAACCTTTGAATCTTTTCAAAAATAACTTCATCTTTTCTCTTCTGTATGCCACCTTAGCTTTTGTAGTAATCTATGTTATCACCTCAGGTGGGCTGGGGATAAGCGTTGATTCCGAAAATTATCTGACCATTGCCAACGGTTTTACTCAACAACGTTGGGGGGAATCCTTTAACCCCGTTTGGCCGCCTTTTTATCCTCTGACCATCGCCGCAATTAAAGCCCTAAGATTGGCTGAATTAGTTGATGCCGCACGGATCGTTTCAATTCTTTCTTTTGTGATCTTGGTGGTCACCATCTTTCTTTTGGGTTTACAGCTTCAAGGAAAGTTTACCGCACACTTCAGTGCAATTTCTACAATGTTTTTAGCCCCGCTTATTTATCTTTACTCTTTCTGCTGGTCAGAAACCATGTATATTATGTTTTCCCTTTTGTTCTTCTTTATGTTAATTCTTTTGCTCAAAGCTCCAGAAGAGAGGAGAACTAAGTATCTGATTTGGAGCGGTATCTTCGCCGGTTTAGCGACCATAACCCGCTACGTCGGTTTTTCCCTGATTGGCACAGGAATTCTATCTATTCTTTTTCTGAGCAATTATCTCCCGTGGTCAAAGAAGTTTAAGAAAACGCTCACTTTCATGCTAGTGGCCAGCATACCGGTTTTTCTGCACTACCTGACTTGTTTCTATTACTATGGCCTCGCCGGCAAGACACAATTTCCCCCGAAATATTCCTTTGTGCATCAGCTTTCCCGATTTTTTTCAACCATTTATCATGATTTCCTCTCGTTTGATTTGAGTTTCTGGAACTACGTTTTCTTCTTTGAGTGGAGGTTTCCTTTCTTCTGGCTGAGAATAATTGTTTTATTATGCACGCTTATATTGTTGGTTTTATTTTTCAAATCTGTATTCTCCTCCAAGTTATCTAAGGCCTTGCTCAAGCCCCCAATTGGAATGATCTTTTACTTTGTGCTATACAGCTCAATAATTCTGTATATCGGCTCGACCATAGCGATTGACCCCACAGGCTCAAGGTTTACCGTTCCCTTGTATCCATTTATCCTGCTTTTGGTTTTCTTTAGTGTTTCCCATGTTTGTAAGATCTTTGCCCAAAGAAGAACGAAAAGGCTGGTTTTTAGTTTAGCGATTTTGGGCATTGTAATATTTGGGGGGATTCAAATTATCTCCACCTTAAGCATTTACAAAGGGATAAGTTCAGGCTCCTTCCCGGCAATGGAACATCCCGGAAATCTGAACAGAGAGAGCATAAAGTTTCTCAAGGAAAACGTAGATTCAAACGATTTTATAATTACCAACATTCATCGCAAACTTGCTTTCATATGGCCTCGGCAGGAACCTTACCTTGATATTCCAAAAAAGGATTGGGAGAAAGCTGTAAATGAAATAATGTATGAAGCTTCTCAGCGTTCGATCTATGTCTTGCTCTGCACGGAAGATTTTTCACCCTACGGGATAACTGTCGAAGATATTGAAAAAACAGATGAAAAGATAGGCTTGTTTTCCTGGAAAAAAATTTTTGGAAACGACTACATCTATAAAACCAAGTATGTGGTGTTCCGTCAACCTCAGAAATCGAAAAAAAAGGAGTAAAGCTTAAATTTTCCACTTTACCCTTTAGTCTTTTAAAGTTGTGCCTGGACTTAGTCCTGACATGATCCGAAAATTTTAACAAAAGCTGTTTCGGGCGAACCTGGAGGTCCTGTTGAAAAAGCTATACTCCAGGGCGGGATGAATTCCCGCCCCTCTGGGGAACGATTACTTATCGTTCATAGTGCAGGGTTCATCCTGCCCTTCGGTCCTGAGACCTCAGGGTCGAAGGAAAGGAATTCACCCTGAAGGGCATTTAGCCCTGCAAAAAGGTTTTTAGACATCCCTTGAAGGTTTTCCCTAACACAACCCGATCTTCTATTTCCACGCTTTAGCCAAAACAACTACTTTGATGTTTTCATGTGTTATCCACAAGGCGCAGATGAAGGATGAAAAAGACAGATACGATTAGGGATAAGGTTCAGAGGTAAAAAAATGCCGAAGGTGGGATTTGAACCCACACGCCCACAAGGACACTGCGCCCTGAACACAGCGTGTCTACCAGTTCCACCACTTCGGCTCAAAACTAATATAATCTTTTTTCTTTTTATCGGCAAGTATTATTTTAGATTTCTCTTGCAGGACAAATCCACCCGTAATATATTCATAAGGGATGCAAAAGGACAAAGAACAAATTCGGGTGATCGCCACCAACCGAAAAGCGCGCCATCTTTACCACATCGTTGATACTTACGAGACAGGGATTGCACTGGTTGGAACTGAAGTTAAGTCCCTTAGGCAGGGCAAGGCGAGCTTCAAAGACAGCTATGCCACAGTCGAGAAAGGCGAGGTCTTTCTTCATAATATGCACATCAGCGCTTACGATCAGGCAAGCCGATTCAACCACGACCCCACTCGCTTAAGAAAACTCCTCCTGCATAGATGGGAAATAAAAAGGCTTCTGGGCAAGACCACAGAGAGGGGATTCACCCTGGTTCCCTTAAGGATTTACTTTAAGGGCAAGGTAGCTAAGGTGGAACTGGCACTGGCGATTGGAAAAAAACTTTTTGACAAAAGAAAAGCTATAAAAGACAGGGAGGTTCAACGAGAACTGCGTCGGGCATTGAAAGAACGTCAGCGTTAGACCCTCACATTAGTTAATCTCATTCAAGGTTAAGTATTAAAAGTAAAATCTTTAGCGATAAACATGAAGGTATGAAAAAACAATACTCTCTCACAAGAATTGTCTTCTCTTTACTGGTTTTGCTTTTTGTCCCTTCCACTTATGCTTTTTCTTCTGTATTTGTAACCGAGGACGGTAAGGGTCATTATGTCCAAATCTTAGAGCTAAACGACATAGAATACATTTCGGTGAATGAGCTGTCGTCTGTTCTGAACGCTGAAGTTTACTGGCACAGATTGCTTAGAAAGGTGATCTTGGAGTCAGGTGACCACCAGCTTGTCTTCACCTGGTTCTCTCCTTATATGCTCTATGATTCCGAAGTTTACAATCTCACCTATGATGTAAAACTCAAAGACGGCACGTTATGGGTTCCACTAAAAAGTTTCCAACGGATTTATGATCATATACGTTCTCCCCAAACATCTCAGCGCCCAAAAATCTTTCATGAGAGCAAATTCGACATCATAGATTTAACGGTTGAAGAAAAAGTAAACGGAATTCTTGTTGAGATATTTACAAGCCAGCTCGTTGAATACGAGATATTCGCGGATCAAAACCGGGATTTAAATATCAATTTTTATCAGAGAAGGTTGGACGTTGAATTTTTCAATAAGAAAAAGACACCTAAGTTCTTAAGGTGGATAAAGGCTTATCAGTTTGAGCAGTCTGCCCAGCTTTCATTGAGATTAAAAAAACCATTTGTCAATTTCACCCACAATCTGAAAACTAATCCTTATCGAATCCAGATCTCCCTCATCCTCACGCCTTCATCCCGCGACACGGCTAAGCTCCCCTTGAGCCACATCTTCAATGAAGATGAAAAGCTACTGGACGACCTGATCGACGTAATTGTAATAGATCCCGGTCACGGTGGACAGGACTCAGGGGCGGTGGGAAAACGTGGGTTGGTGGAAAAAGAGGTGACCTTGGACATTGCACTAAGATTAAAAAAGCTTCTGAAAAAGGAAAAAGGGGTAAGAATCATTCTAACCAGAGAGACGGACGTGTTGGTCCCTCTGGAGGAAAGAACTCAAATTGCCAATCGAAGCGGCGCGGATCTTTTCATAAGTATCCACACCAACTCTTTCAAAAAAAGATCTGTCCGGGGATGTGAGACTTTCTTTTTAGCTTCTGCTAAAACTGATGAAGCCCGTGCCGTAGCCGCTTTGGAGAATTCTTCTATAAGATTTGAACATCCAGGGGAGGCAGGTCATGACCTGAATGACCTGGACTTCATTCTGATGGATTTAGTTCAAAACGAGTATCTTAAAGAATCCTTAGATTTTGCGACCATAATTCAGACGCATTTGAAAAAGAAACTATCCATCCCCAGTCGGGGAGTAGGTCAAGCGGGATTTGTGGTGCTAAACAAGGCATATATGCCGGCAGTTTTAGTTGAGGTTGCGTTTATTTCAAACAAAAAAGAGGAGGCTTTGTTAAAGAAAGGCTCATTTCGGCAAAAGATCGCCCAGGCTCTGTGTGAAAGTGTTAAAAAATTCAAAAAGAAATATGAAACCATAAAATGAAGACTGTTTCTGTTTACTTTTGTGATCTAAATTATTGCTAAAAATCTCAAGAATTGGATAAAATTGGCGTTTCAAAGACCTCACCCCCTTTGTTCCCCCTCTCCATGAAATGGAGAGGGGGATAAGGGGAGAGGTAAAAAACAATGTCGAAATTCAATCATGCTACCTCCAGGTAAAAGTTCTGTGGAGCCAAAAGAAAACTCAAATCCCATCGGTATTTTTGATTCAGGTGTGGGCGGATTGACCGTTGCCAAGGAGATCTTCCAGCTTCTGCCTAATGAAGATGTCATCTATTTCGGCGACACCGGCAGATATCCTTATGGTCCCAGATCAAAGGGGATCGTCAAAAAATTCTCTTTTCAAAATGTGCGCTTCCTTCGCACCAAGGGGGTCAAGTTTATTGTGGTTGCATGTAATACCGCCTCCGCTTTTGCGTTAGAAGAGTTGCGAAAAAATTATGATATTCCGTTGGTCGGCGTGATTGAGCCGGGCGCAACCGCTGCCATTAAAGCTACAAGAAACGGAAGGATTGGCGTAATTGGAACTGTGGGGACGATTTATTCCAAAGCTTACCAGAACGCAATCCACAGACAGGCTCCTCAATTGAAAGTCTATTCCATTCCCTGCCCTCTGTTTGTCTCATTAGCGGAAGAAGGTTATATAAAAGAAGATGCCACCCATCTGATCGCTTCAGAATATCTTAATCCTTTGGTCAAGAAACAAGTGGATACTCTAATTTTGGGTTGCACTCACTATCCATTGTTGAAAAAAGTTATCTCCCGAATTATGGGAGAGAAAGTGAAACTGATTGATTCAGCCGAAGAGACAGCCAAAGAGGTTAAGAGGTTTCTAAAAGATCACAAGCTTCTCAGAAACACGGGAGGAAAATCCTTTCGAAAGTTTTATGTTTCCGACGTTCCAGATAGATTTGTAGAGGTGGGAGAAAAATTTCTACGGGATAAGATAACTAAGGTGAAAAAAATTGACATAGATAAATATTGATAAATAATTAGTCAACTGATTAGATGGATTGGACGGATCATGAGAATCGTTCTGGCAACCAACAACAAACACAAAATAAAAGAGATAAAAAATATTTTGTCAGATCTTCAGGTGCAGATTTTGACTCTGAAGGATTTTCCCGGCTTCCCTCAAGTAGAAGAGACCGAAAAAACCTTTGAAGAAAACGCAACCTTAAAAGCTAAAGCCATCTATCAATTTACCAACTTACCTTCGGTGGCGGACGACTCCGGACTGGAGGTGGAGGTTTTAAATGGAGCTCCGGGAGTTTTGTCCTCCCGATTTGCCGGCGAGCATTGCAGCTTTGAAGACAATAACAGAAAACTACTCCACCTTATGGAAGATATTCCCTGGGAAAAAAGAGAGGCAAAATTTGTTTGCGTGGTAGCTTTGGCAAAGGATTTGAACCATATCGTAACCGTCAAGGGTGAGGTGAAAGGAATCATCACCTTCGAGGAAAGAGGAGAAAATGGATTTGGCTATGATCCCGTCTTCTGTCTGCCGCACCTTGACAAAACCTTCGCTCAACTTCCTTTGGAGGAGAAAAACAAAACCAGCCATCGGGCACGGGCATTTGCTAAAGCCAAAGAAATCATTCAGAAAGGTCTTTTATATGCTTGATACCGTAACCTTCGATCTGTGGAACACCTTGCTTTCCAACAAACCACAGGATTATCAGAAATACAGATTTAGAAGGGTGGAGAAATTAATGGGAGTACTTCAACAAAATGGGATAGAGGTTAAATCTGACCATCTAACTGATGCCTATCATAAAGGATTCGAAAAATGCAAAGAGACCTGGGAAAAGAATCTAGATCTCTCCACCGAAGATCAATTGAAAATCATGTTTGATTTTCTAAAAGATGAAAAGCTTAAAAATATTCCACAGAGTTTGATGTCACATTTGGTGAAAACATACGTCTCCCCTATTTTGGAGGACCCGCCAGATATAATTGATGGCGCAAAGGAAATTCTAATCAGTGTAAAGAAAAAAAGGTATAAGGTTGGTCTTATTTGTAATACCGGCACAACACCCGGAGAAACGATAAGGGTGCTCTTAGAACAATTGGGAATGATAAAGTATTTTGACGTCACTACATTTTCCAACGAACTTAAGATTCGAAAACCCGATCCCCGCATTTTTCTCCGTACTCTGAGCCGACTTAAAAGCCAACCTCAAAGTTCTGTTCATGTAGGTGATTTAATCGACGCAGATGTGTGGGGAGCAAAAAATGTGGGCATGGTGTCAGTTCATTTCAATCCAAACCTTATCCCTTGCGAAGAAATTAGTCCGGATTTTGCCATAAGAGAGTTAAGAGAGCTGAGGTGGATTTTGGGTGACCTGAAATAAGTGTAGAAGAAATGAAATTTTGCTCTTTCACTTCCGTATAGGTTTCGATCACTGAATAAGCAAAAAAAGAAATGAAAGTGAATAAAAGAATTGACGACAATAAAAGGTGAATACTAAAATTTTGTTAACTCAAAAAAAAGCGGTTAACTAACCGAAAAGGCGGGTGAAGCTATGAGCAAAAAAATTGGAATCTTAACCGGCGGAGGCGATTGTCCGGGCTTGAATGCGGTTATCCGGGCGGTGGTGAGAAAATCTATACTTAACTATAATTACCAAGTCATAGGTATACTTAAGGGATGGCGAGGACTCATGGAATACGGGCTGACTGAAGAGCTGAACCTGGACAAGATTTCCGGGATAGTTCACCGAGGCGGAACCATAATCAAAACCTCCCGCACCAACCCATTCAATGAGAAAGATGGAGTGAAGAGAATCATCGAAAAGAAAAAAGCTTTGGGACTTTCCGCCATCATCGCGGTGGGAGGGGAGGATACCTTGAGTGTAGCCGCCAAGCTTTTCGAAGAAGGAGTGGAAGTGGTGGGAGTGCCCAAGACCATTGACAACGATATATGGGGCACAGATTATACCTTTGGTTTTGACACCTCGGTCAACATCGCCATGGAGGCTATCGATCGAGTCCACACCACAGCTGAGTCTCATAATAGAGTTATGGTGGTGGAGGTAATGGGCAGACACACCGGCTGGATCGCCATAGAGGCAGGAATAGCTGGTGGAGCAGACTTTATATTGATTCCGGAAAAGCCGGTGGATCTAGATAGGGTATGCGATGCCATTTGCAAACGACACCAGAGGGGGCGAGACTTCAGTGTAGTGGTGGTGGCTGAGGGAGCAAAGATTGCCACCCAGGAAGAGGAGAAAAAAGAGGAGGTTTTTGTAGTTCAGGATGAAAAAAAAGATGCCTTCGGACATGTGAGATTAGGAGGGATTGGAAAGCTTCTGGCTTCCGAGATTGAGAAAAGAACCGGGTTTGAGACTCGCTTTGTGATTTTAGGCCATATTCAAAGAGGCGGCTCACCCACCGCCTTCGACCGCATGCTGGGCACAAGGTTTGGCGTCGCCGCAGTAGATCTGGTCCATCGGGGCGAGTTCGGCAAAATGGTGAGTTTGAGGGGCAACAAAATTGTCGCCATCGATTTAAAAGAGGCTATCTCCCAAGCAAAATGCATCGATGACGAACTCTATGAGATCGCCGAGGTGTTTTTCGGATAAAGGAATCAAACCATTGTCCGTAGGATCCACGGGAAACGAATCAAACAATTTGCATCCATAAACCATATCCGTTTAATCCGTTGACCAATCTGTTGAACAACATGAAAAGATTTATACTTTTAAATTGCATTTTGTTGGGCATTCTCTTTCCCCATTCTTGCTGGGCAAAAGATTTAAGTTCTGTTCATATGATCGGGATCAGAATGGGACTCTGGAATGCAGTGGAGGCAAAAAACATGCAAGCTCCTCTTGGAGAAGAAAACCTCAGCGATGTAACTGCCCCTTATGGTGAGTTTTTTATCTCCACAGGTCTGAAAAAGGGATTTGCTTTAGAATTCTCATTAGGAAGCTACTTCCGAGGAGAGACCAGATACAGTGACTCTTACGGATACTACTACTGGAAGAGAGTAACTATCTATCCGATTTCAGGAGAGTTAAAATTCTATCCCCTCTCCCCTATCAAGCCATCCAGATGGCAACCATACGTAGATACAGGCATTGGATTCGTTTCTGGCATTGAAAACCTACGTTCTGGTGGATATGGTGGCACTAACACCTATCTCACTTTTGGATGGCATGTTGGGGGAGGCATAGAATTCTTATTAAGTCGGCTTTTCGTAATTGGAGCCGATTTTAAGTACCGGGGCGTAAAGTTCAGCGATAGAGTTGGCGGGCTGAAAGACTACAGTGGACCTGAAGCCACACTGGGACTTTCCTACATCCTAAAAGGAACTTGATCTGCTTTGTTCCCAGGAAATGTCTTAAATAGCCAAAATGCTATGCAAATAAGACTGAAAATGTAGCTCCGAAATGTCCGTCGGGACTTTCGGAGAGAAGGTAGAATAGAATCGGACATCTAATAATTCCAGAAACAAATTCCACACAAAATTTGTTTGCAAAACCAAAAAGTTCATTTTATATTCTTTCGTCGTCGAATTGGTCATGAAGCAAATGATGAATTCTTGCAAGGTTTTTCAACAGTTCTAAAAAGGAGGTCCAAATGACAGTAAAGGTCGGCATAAATGGTTTCGGAAGAATCGGAAGATTAGTCTATCGAGCCGCCATGGGCAATCCTAACCTGGATATAGTTGCGGTAAACGACATCACCGACGCCAAAACACTGGCTCATCTTCTGAAGTATGACTCAGTGCATGGAGTCTTGGAATCCGAAGTAAAGGCTGAGGGCAATTCAATAGTAGTGGATGGAAAGAAAATTGATGTTTTTGCAGAAAAAGACCCCGCTTCCCTTCCCTGGAAAAAATTGGGGGTGGATCTGGTGGTGGAATCCACAGGCAAATTCCGCACCGCGGATGACGCCCAAAAGCATATCGATGCCGGAGCTAAAAAGGTATTGATCTCCGCTCCGGCAAAAGGAAAAGGTGGTCCGGTTCTAAACATAGTTCTCGGTGTCAACCAGGACAAATACGATCCGAGTGCCCAGGTCTTCACCATCGGTTCTTGCACCACCAATTGTTTGGCACCGGTAGCAAAAGTGCTAAACGATAATTTCGGTATTGTGCGAGGATTTATGACCACGGTGCATGCTTATACCAGTGACCAAAGACTTCTGGATGCGCCTCATAAAGACTTAAGAAGAGCAAGAGCCGCGGCGACTGCCATCATTCCTACCACTACCGGAGCGGCAAAAGCTCTTTCTTTAATTCTTCCCGAGTTGGCAGGAAAGCTGGACGGAGTTGCCTTAAGAGTTCCGGTTACCACTGGCTCTATCATTGACCTAACCTGTGAGCTTTCCAAAGATGTGACCGTGGAGGATATAAACAATGCCATGAAGGAAGCGGCATCCGGCAAAATGAAAGGGATATTGCAATATACAGAAGATCCCATCGTCTCAACGGATGTTATTCACAATCCCTATTCATCCATCTTCGATGCCCTCTCCACCATGGTGATGGGCAAAAACTTAGCCAAAGTATTCTCCTGGTATGACAACGAATGGGGCTTCTCCGTAAGGATGGTGGAGATGTTGCAGCTGATGAGTGAATACAAAACCGTTCATGCTGCATCGTAATTTCGTCCTAATGGATCACAAAAGTTAGAGCAGGGGTTGTGCCCCTGCCCTGGGACAAGACGGGTGGGGTGCAACCTCCACCCGAGCAGGTCATCCGCTATCCGAACACTTAGGGAGGAATAATGGAAAAGTTAACTATTGATGATATAAAACTGAAAGATAAAAAAGCCCTGGTTCGAGTTGATTTCAACGTGCCTTTAGATGAAAAAGGAGAAGTAGCCAACGACAAGCGCATTGTGGCTTCCCTCCCAACTATTAAGAAGATTCTGCAGGACGGTGGAAAGGTAATTCTCATGTCCCATCTGGGCAGACCAAAGGGAAAGAAAGTGCCGGAGATGAGCCTGGCGCCAGTGGCAAAACGATTAAAGCAACTTTTAGAGAAACCAGTTAGATTTGTGAACGACTGCATCGGGCCGGAGGTGGAAAAAGCAGTCTCTGAACTCAAACCCAGTGAGTGTTTGCTTTTAGAAAATTTAAGATATTATGCCGAAGAGACCGACAACGACCCGGAGTTTGCCAAAAAGCTTGCCAGCCTGGGAGATATTTACATCAATGATGCTTTTGGCACAGCTCATAGGGCTCATGCTTCCACTGAGGGAATAACCAAATATTTCAAACAATGTGCGGCTGGCTATCTGATGCAAAAGGAGTTGAAATATCTGGGCATGGCTTTAGCCGATCCTAAAAGACCCTTTGTAGCCATTCTCGGCGGAGCAAAGATCTCCGGCAAGATAGATGTGATCTCCAATTTGATGGATAAAGTCGATGCTCTCTTAATCGGAGGCGGGATGGCTTTCACCTTTTACAAGGCTATGGGCAAGGAAATCGGAAAATCCCTGTTGGAGTCTGACAAAATCGATTTGGCCAGGGAGATATTGGAAAGGGCTGAGGAAAAGAAAGTCAACTTCAAGCTCCCAGAGGATGTGGTGGTAGCAACCGAAGCCAAAGAAGAAGCACCTTCTCAGGTGGTAGGAAAGGACAACATTCCACCTGATTTGCAGGGTCTGGATATAGGTCCCAAGACTCTGGAGTCCTTCTCCGCAGAGCTGGAAAAGGCAAAAACTGTGGTATGGAACGGACCCATGGGAGTTTTTGAGGTAAATAAATTCGCCGCAGGCACCATAAAGATTGCTGAAGAGTTGGCCGAGATAACTGAAAAAGGCGCAACCACAATTGTGGGCGGTGGAGACTCAGCTTCAGCAGTTGCCAAAGCTGGCTTGAAAGATAAACTTTCTCACATCTCCACCGGAGGCGGAGCTTCGCTGGAATTTTTGGAGGGAAAAATTCTGCCAGGGGTTGAAGCATTGACAGATAAATAACTGAGTTTCCCAACAGATTAAGGGAAATTCCCAACAGATTAAAAGATGAAACAGATCATTTAGCGGCGGTCCGTATGAATGCTTCGCATCGGCGGACTTATCCTGAGCGAAGTCGAAAGACCGCGGAGGGTATACAGTTTATGAGAATTCCAATTATCGCCGGTAACTGGAAAATGTACAAAACAGAAGAAGAAGCTTTTCGCCTGGCATCCGACTTGAAACAAAGGTTAAAAGACGTGGACACAGTAAAGATAGTAATCTGTCCTCCATTTACTGCTTTGCCTTCGGTTAAAAAAGCTATTGAAAATTCCCCGATTTTGTTAGGTGCTCAAAATATGCACTGGAAGGAAAAAGGAGCTTATACCGGAGAGATCTCCCCTCCTATGCTGTTGACAGCCGGGTGTAAATATGTTATTATAGGTCATTCGGAGAGAAGAAACCTTTTTTTTGAAACTGATAATTTTGTAAATTTGAAAGTGAAATCTGCTCTAAAATTTAACCTCTCCCCTATCATCTGTGTGGGTGAAAAGTTAGACCAAAGAGAGGCAAACAAAACCGAAGAAGTTGTCGAAAATCAGGTGAGAGGAGCGTTTAAGGATCTGAGCGCCCAAGAGGCGGAAAAGATCGTGATTGCCTACGAGCCGATCTGGGCAATCGGAACCGGAAGAACCGCCACTCCCCAACAGGCAAACGAGGTTCACCTTTTTATAAGAAAACTTCTTACGTCTGAGTTCGACAAGAAATGTGCAGAGAAGATCAATATCTTATACGGAGGATCGGTCAAACCAGAGAACTCCAAGGAATTGCTGAAGATGTCTGAGATTGATGGTGCATTGGTGGGAGGCGCCAGCTTAGATGCTGAGTCTTTTGAAAAGATTGTAAGAAGTGCGATTGAATCTTAAACACTTGCAGGTAAGTTCTTTGGAGCGCTTCAGGTGATCTGGTTTTAAATTAGAATTTTTTACCCTTTTCAGGAGGTGGCTTTGATAATATTTTTGACCATGTTGCATGTGCTAATCTGCATCGGCCTGATCATGGTTGTTTTGATGCAATCTGCCAAAGGTGAGGGTTTGGCAGGAGCCTTTGGTGGTTCCGGGATCACCGGAGCTGTGTTTGGAGGAAGAGGAGCCGCTACCTTTTTATCCAAGGCAACCACGGTGCTGGCTGTTGCCTTCTTCTTAAGCTGTTTATTGCTTAGTTTCCTCTCTCCCAGCACCGGGGGTGGAGGAAGAAAATCCAGCGGAATTCAAAGAGAGGCAGAAAGACGGACTTCAGAAGGAACAACACCAGCAACCAGCGTTCCTGGCACTGCACCGCAGGAACAGCCCCAGACAACCCCCTCGGAGCAGCCTCAGGTTCCTCCAACAGGTGAAGGAGAGTAGGTTCTTCCCAAAAACCAACGGTTCGTTTGCCTTAGCCGTTTAGGAATTGAGATGTGCTCCAGTTTTTCCAGCAAAGAATAGATTATCTAAATAGGTTTAAGCAAAAGAAGCACTCTCGATCTGAAAAAAGAATAGAGAATGCGGAAGTGGTGGAACTGGTAGACACACCATCTTGAGGGGGTGGCGGCGAAAGCCGTGCGGGTTCAAATCCCGCCTTCCGCATTTTTAAGTCTTTCATTTTCATCCGCCTTTCTTTCCACTTAACCAATCTATCTTGATTTTGTGTGAACTTTTTTTAAGAGGTATCTAAAAGACCTAAATTAAAGCAAGCAAATCTGGGGTATCAAGTTTTAGGAACCGTTATTTGCGTCCACTGATGCGGCATGATTAATTGTTCCAAAACTCATCCCAAGCCTTGAAGTCATATTTAAGGATCCGAATCTTTAGAAGATAAAAAGCTTTTGATTTGCTCCAACTCATCCTCCGTTTTCCGCGGATCCAAGAACAAACATTGGGTTAGAGCTGTAGCACCCTGAACTGACCTATGCCAAGGTTACGCCTGAAACCGTAGTTGTTCGATTTAAGGTTCGACAAGCTCACTGTCCTGAGCAAAGTCGAAGGACAGGATCACCACCCCGAGTAAAACCGAGGGGTCGAAGGATCGAGCTAAAAAAACGCCCAATAAATTGGGCAACTACACTGGCGAAGTGGATTATGGGAGACCCTTGTGGTCTCCCTTTTTACATACATCCCCTTGATCTGGCTCTCGCATCGTACTCAAGCCAATTTACTAAGCATCCGACGAATATTGCTTCGTTAAGCCTGTTATCAAGTTTCCATTGACAAAGAAATATGTGCCGTTTATATTCAGGTGACGAGAAAGATCAATCAAAACCTTAGGTCTTTTTTCAATGGCTTTTTTAGAAAACATCACCATAGGCCAATATGTTCCCACTGATTCGGTGATCCACCGGCTGGATCCGAGAACCAAGCTTGCTCTCATTTTGGGCATAATGATCCTGGCGGTGGCGACCATTGATTTGAGGATATATCTTTTGATATCGCTTTTCTTATTGTCTCTTTCTTTCATTTCAAAAATCCCTCTCCCCTATTTCTTTCGCAATCTAAGATCATTCTTCTGGTTATTCTTGCTCACCTTTGTTTTGCATGTTTTCTTCGCTCCCACAGAAGCAACCAGATTCTGGGATCTCAAGTTTATCAAAATAAGCCATCAAGGAGTTCTGAACGGAGCAGTATATAGCTGGAGGATTGCCATCTTCATTTTTTCTGCTTCATTCTTGAGCCTTACCACTCAGGCTGTGGAAATGACCGACGCTGTTTTCAAATTCTTTTCCCCTTTAAAGAGATTCAAATTCCCGACAGAAGAGCTGTCTTTAATCACCATGATCTCTTTGAGATTCATCCCTCTGTTATTGGAGGAGGCGATCAATCTAAGAAAGGCTCAGATGTCCCGAGGAGCATCCTTTGAAGGTGGATTAATCAAAAGAGTAAAGAAGACTTTGCCTCTGCTTATACCATTATTTATCTCCTCTTTCAGAAAGGCGGATGATCTGGCTTTGGCTTTGGACGCGCGGGGTTTCAGAAGCGGACAAAAACGAACGAGCTATCAGAGGCTGGTTTTCAAAGCAAAAGACTTCTTCTTTTTGTCTTTGATTTTCATAGTGGCGGGAGTATCTTATCTGATCAAGATGGTTTAAAAATAAGACTGGATGTGAGGAATATAAAACTTGAAATCGAATATGATGGAACAGATTTTTATGGCTGGCAGGTGCAACCCAAGCTTCGCACAGTTCAAGGGGAAATCCAGGATAACCTTAAAACCATCTTAGGACATGACGTTAATCTGATAGGATCAGGCAGAACTGATGTGGGAGTGCATGCCCTCGGGCAGGTGGCAAATTTCAAGACGAAGAACCTCCTGGACAAAGAGTCAATTCTAAGAGGATTAAATGGGCTTCTTCCTGATGATATAGTGATAAAAAAGGTGGAGGAGGTGGGTCTGGATTTTAATGCCAGATACAGCGCAAAAAGCCGGCTATATAAATACAGAGTTTATCTGGGCAGAGCCGCAATTTTAAGAAGATATGTATGGGAGGTTTTATTTTCGCTGAATCTGGATGAAATTCTCAAAGCCACTGATGGAATTTTAGGTGAGCATGATTTTTCTTCCTTTTGTGTGACAGAATCAACAAAGCAGAACAACATCTGCAAGGTAACATCAGCCACCTGGGAAAAATCGGAAAATGAACTGACATTCAGAATTGAGGCAGATAGATTTCTTCATAACATGGTGAGGAGCTTGGTGGGAACTTTAATTGAGATAGGGAGAGGATATTTTTCGGTTTCAGACTTTTTCGATATAATGAATGCAAAAGATAGAAGGAAAGCAGGTCCTACAGCACCAGCTTGTGGACTTTGTTTAGTTGAGGTAAAATATTGAATTTACTCTTAGATTATGGCAGGGCTAAATGCCCTGCCCTATGATAGACGAATTGTTGTTCCACATAGGGCGGGAATTTATCCTGCCCTGAGAAAACATTTTTTTGACACTTGAGAATGTTTACACAACACAAACAACTTGTGGAGGTTAAAAAATGAAATTCTTCATTGACACAGCAAACTTGGATGAAATAAAAGAAGCCGCCAGCATTGGGATTTTAGACGGGGTGACCACCAATCCCACCTTGCTGGCAAAGGAAAAAGGTAAGGGGGATTTTAAAACCATTCTCAGAAAAATCTGCGAGGTAGTAAATGGCCCAGTGAGCGGCGAGGTGGTGGCATCAGAGGCGGAAGGTATGGTAAAGGAGGCAGAGGATTTAGCCAAAATACACAAAAACATGGTGGTCAAAATCCCCATGTGCAAGGAGGGTTTGAAGGCTATAAAGATATTGAATTCAAAAGGGATTCGGACCAATTGCACCTTAGTCTTTTCCCCTATTCAGGCTCTCTTAGCCGCTAAGGCAGGAGCCTCTTTTGTCAGTCCCTTTGTGGGAAGACTGGATGATGCCAGCCATGTGGGGATGGATCTGGTTGCAGATATGGTAACCATCTTCGAGAACTACGAGGTCACCACCGAGATCATCGTGGCAAGTGTGAGAAATCCACTCCACGTGGTTGAAGCGGCAACAATGGGAGCAGATATAGCTACAATTCCATTTAAGGTTATCAACCAATTGATCAAACATCCACTCACTGATGTGGGTATAAAAAGGTTCTTAGAAGATTGGAAAAAGGTGGATAAAGGGTAATTTGGAAGTTAAAAGTGGAAAGCTGAGGCTTTCCGCTACATCTGAATCGAATAAAATGTAGCGAAGAGCGTAGGGACAGCCCTTGTGGCTGTCCGTATTCTGTCCAGGACAGGGACAAGCCCTGTCCCTACGCGAAACTATGGTAGCGGAGACCTTTAGGTCTCCATAACAAGAGATAAAAGATAGAAGATGATAGAGCGATACACCACTCCCAGGATGAAGTTTTTGTGGTCCGACCAGAATAAATTTCAAAAATGGCTGGATATCGAAATCGTAGCCTGTGAAGCAATGGCTCATCTGGGAATCATTCCTAAATCTGCTCTGAATAAGATCAAGAGAAAAGCCGGATTCGATGTTAAGAGAATCGCCAAGATTGAAGAGAAGACCAAACACGATGTGGTTGCCTTTCTTACCAATGTTGCCGAAAATGTAGGAGAAGAATCTAAGTATATTCATTTTGGGCTGACCTCATCTGATATTCTTGACACTTCGCTTTCTCTTATGATGAAAGAAGCAGGAGAGCTGATCTTGCAAGATCTGGATAAGTTGAGCTCAAGCGTCAAAAAGAAGGCTTTTAAGTTCAAACATACCCCTATGATTGGCAGAACCCATGGAGTTCATGCAGAACCAATAACTTTGGGTCTTAAGTTTGCCCTATGGTTTGCTGAGACACAGAGGCATATCCAGCGTCTGAAAAAAGCTATTGAGATTATATCTGTGGGAAAGATTTCCGGCGCTGTGGGCACTTTCTCCAATTTGAATCCTAAAGTAGAGGAGTATGTCTGCAAAAAACTCAAGCTAAAGCCTGCTCCGATCTCCAGCCAGATAATTCAAAGAGATCGGCATGCTGAATTTTTGACCACCTTAGCTCTTATCACCAGCTCCATAGAAAAATTTGCCACCGAGATAAGAAACCTGCAGAGGACCGAGATTCTGGAGTTGGAGGAAGGTTTCAGCAAAGAGCAAAAAGGCTCCTCTGCTATGCCCCATAAAAGAAATCCAATCACCTGTGAGAGGCTTTGTGGTCTGGCGCGATTGGTCAGAACCAATGCCCAGGCTTCCATGGAAAATATAACGTTGTGGCACGAGAGGGATATCTCTCATTCATCGGTGGAAAGAGTGATAATTCCAGATTCCACTATTTTAGTGGACTACATGTTGATCCAATTCAACCGCATCATGGACAATCTTTTGGTTTATCCTGAGAACATGGAAAGAAATCTACACAAAACAAAAGGGATGATCTTCTCCGGGCGTCTGCTTTTGGAGCTTTCCCAAAAGACCCGTTCTAAAGAGAAAGCTTACCAGATAGTCCAGGATAATGCCATGAAAGCCTGGAAGGATAACAAAAGTTTCAAGGATCTAATTCTAAAAGACAAAAGAGTAAGAAAGTATTTGAGCGAACGAAAGGTTAATGAATGTTTTGATCTGAATTTCTATTTGAGAAACGTGGATTATATTTTTAAAAGAGTGTTTAAATGACAAAAGAAGGCTTTAAGTTTATCATTCCCACTTTGGCCATTTCGCTGATTCTATTTGCGGTCTGGGCTTATAGCTCTGAGGTTATAATTCTTCCGTTTGCGGCAGTATTTTTTCTTCTTTCGTTTTTTTTCCTTTTTTTCTTCAGGGACCCGGAGCGCAAAGCCCCTAACGGTGAAAATCTGATCCTCTCTTCTGCGGACGGCAAGGTCATCTTAATAAAGCCTTTTGAGAATCTGAAGTTTGTAGGCGAAAAGGGGACTTTGGTGAGCGTGTTCATGTCAGTCTTCGATGTCCACGTCAATCGTGCTCCCATCTCTGGCAAGGTAAAATATTTTAAGTATAATCCAGGCAAGTTCCATCCTGCCTTCAAAGATAAAGCTTCTTTAGAAAATGAACAGACTGAGCTGGGTTTGGAAAATGAGCGGGGCAGAATTATTTTGAAACAGATAGCAGGAATCATCGCCCGAAGAATAGTGTGCAAAGTCAAGTCAAGGGATTCAGTGAAAATAGGAGAGCGTTTTGGAATGATCAAATTCGGCTCCCGGGTTGATCTTTTTTTACCGGAGAACGTTGAGATCAAAGTAAAGCTGAACCAGAGGGTTAAAGCTGGTGAAACCATCATAGGGATTTTTAAAAAGTGAAAAACATTAAAGGAATCTTTCCCGGTGTCTTCACCGTAGGCAATATGTTCTGTGGCTTTGTATCGATCCGTTGCAGCTTCGATGGCGAGCCAATCTATGCCGCCTGGATGATAATCTTAGCCGCCTTCTTTGACACCTTGGATGGACAGGTAGCCAGATTTGCTGGATCCTCCTCCCGTTTTGGCGTGGAGCTGGATTCATTTGCCGACCTTATTTCCTTCGGGATCGCACCCGCTGTGCTGTTTTACAATCTGCATATCTATCCTTTGGGAAAATGGGGCTGGATTTTAGGTTTTGTCTTTGTCATGTGTGGTGCCTTTCGATTGGCGAGATTCAATCTCCAGCAGTCCAAATTAGATGAAAAACTTCCCTATATGGGTTTGCCCATACCCACGGCAGCCATAACCCTGGTGAGTTATATATTGTTTTGCAACGAAATCTGGGGAACCTTGCGATTTCCTAAGGCTTTAATCACCATGATCATCGCCTTCTCAGGATTGATGGTGAGCGGGATAGAATACGAGACCTTGCCTAAGTTCTCCTTCAGCGATAGAAAAAATAAAATCAAACTTATCTACGTTTTTGTGTTTCTGGTTGTTCTGATAATAAATCCCAGGCTGGCTCTATTCCCCTTCGGTTTGCTTTATGTTCTATCCGGGCTGGGGAAAGGTGCTTATGAATTGTTCCATGCTGAAAAATAGGAGAAAGTGACTCAGAAATATTAACCAGCAATTTTTGCAACCTCTGATGTAGGGACAATTCATGAATTGTCCTTACAGGTTCTTTGAAACAAGTTAAGAATGATGTTTGAAAACAACAGAGGGACTCTAAAAAATATCAACTTATAGTCCGTAGTTTCACAGGAAAGATGCACAAAGGTTTAAAGCTTTAGGACGTGTTGAAGAAGTCATTTTGTGAAGAGATTTTATGTAGGGACAGGGCTTGTCCTTCAGGATGAGTCCTTCAGGATGAATCCCTGTCCTGACCCTAATGAGGACAGCCACAAGGTCAGTTGACTCAAATGAGGCTGTCCCTACGACAATTTCCTCTCGTCGATTAAAGCAGATTAGACTTAGCAAACATAAATATTTTCGTTGCAAAGTTGGCTCAAAAAGCTATTTTTAAGTAAATATATAAAAATCAAGGAAGGAGCAGTTTGATATCATGAACAAGGAAAACGAAAACCGCTTGGCGGTGGTGTATGTCAAACTCAAGGACGGGGTTTTGGATCCTCAAGGGTCCACCATCAAAAATGCTTTAGAAAACATGGGCTATCAGGGGATAAAACAGATCCGTTCCGGAAAGATTTTCGAGATAACTTTTCAAAAAGATGAAAAAAGAAAACCAGAAGACTTAATCGACGAAATCTGTCGAAAGCTTTTAACTAATCCAATAATAGAAAAATATAACTTCGAGATAATCAAATGAAATTCGGCGTGATAATTTTTCCCGGCTCGAATTGTGACTATGACGCCTACATGGCGATCAAAACCGTGATAAAGCAAGACGTAGAGTTTTTGTGGCACCAGGATGTCTCCCTCCACAACTGCGACTGTGTGATCCTCCCCGGCGGTTTTTCCTATGGCGATTATCTGAGGACCGGCGCCATCGCCCGATTTTCATCCATCATGAAAGAGGTGATGGATTTTGCCAAAGACGGTGGATTGGTAGTGGGAATATGTAACGGTTTTCAAATACTTCTGGAGGTAGGTCTTCTACCCGGAGCCATGCTGAGAAACACTTCTCTCCGTTTCATATGCAAATTCGTCCATATCAGGGCGGAGTATGAAAACACCCCCTTTACCAATCTCTGTACGAAAGGGCAGGTTCTTCAGATTCCCATAGCTCACACTGATGGCAATTACTTCATACCGGATGAGGGCTTGAGGCAGCTTGTGGAAAATGATCAAATTGTCTTCAGGTATTGTGACGAAAACGGAAAAGTCACCCCAGAGGCAAACCCCAATGGTTCTTTAGAAAATATTGCCGGAATCTGTAACCAGACCAAGAACGTGCTGGGGATGATGCCTCATCCGGAAAGGGCATCAGAGGCCATTCTGGGTTCTGACGATGGAAAATACGTTTTTCAGTCCATAGTTAATTTCTTTAACCAAAGGAGATGAAGGAGAAAAGAATTTGAAGGGACGTGAAGTAACTTTTTTGTTAGTCTCCTTGGTTTTGGCAGCGGTGGTGGGAGGGTTAATTGGAGATATTATCGGATCATTTCTGCCAGTGGGGGCAGTTAAGACCCTCTTTGAGAAAAGTATCTCCATCGGGTTTAAGCCTTTGACCGTGGAACTTTATGCCATCAGCTTCACCATCGGTCTTATGGTTAAGATAAATTTCGTCAGCATTCTATTTATCATTCTGGTGGTGATCTATTTTCGGTGGTGGTTCCTTTAAAAGGGAAATTCATGTTACAAGGAAAAAAATAGAACTATCAACCTTAACCAACGTATCAAATTTTGGATCATATTTATCTTGAGGGAGGTAATCCATGTTAGGAGGAATCGGCGCACAGGAATTGATTTTAATACTTCTGGTGATCCTTCTTTTGTTTGGAGCCAAAAAGATTCCGGAGATCGCCCAGGGATTGGGCAAAGGCATGAGGGAGTTCAGAAAAGCTATGAAGGAAACACAGGATGAGTTAACCAAACCCGAACCCCCAGGGGAAGAGAAAAAATCAGATCCAGAAGAAAAGAAATAGTTAACAAATATCTCAAACGCAGTTCCATATATGTTTTCGAGAAAAAACTGATAAGGTTGAAGAAGAGGAATAAAACATGCCCGTTTTCGCCAAGAAAGATATCGACAAAATATCTGACTGCCTGCAAGCGGAAAGCGTCCGCAAGGAACAAGATCATTTCCGCATAAAGATATCTGCCGAAGAGGGACGCAGAACCTTGATTCTGGAGATATATCCTGAGGTGACTCTGGGGAAAGGAAAGGGTCCCATGGTGGTGGTTTACACCTTCAACACTCATCTTCAATTGCATAGCTGTTCCGGTTATGTCAAAAGTGAGGAATTAGGCGAGGTCACCTTTGTGGGTGAATCTTCAGGAAAAATTTCCGGACTTGTGGTGGAAAGACAAGCCGCCTGTTCACTTTATGCCAATGTGAAACAGGAACTTCTATCCGGAGATTTCACCAAGTTTGGTGTAGAGGTGATGCTCTCCGGTGTAGCCCTCTCATTAGCTGAAGAGATAATTGAGAAAAGCAAAGAGAAATAGATTCTACATTATCCCCCGCTTGCTGTTGGTCTTCTTGACCAACAGCCATAGACTAACCCGTTGGTGAAGAACACCAACTGGAAGCAGGGGGAATGGGTGGTTAGGCACTGCTCTTTTCCATTTGTAAAAAAGAGACTTCAGAAATATTGGCTTGTTTTCTTGCATGTTCAATAGTCATGCTCACCAGATTGCCCTTTTTATCTAAGTCAACATAAAGGTTCTCAGATATCTCCCTCGTCTCCTCAACTGGTTCATTTGAAAATTCAATTAGTGCCGTATCTGTATCTGCAAAATATCGAATTTTCATTTTCCTTCCTCCTTAAAGCCTCGATCAAAAAAAGCATTATGAACAGTTTCTCCGTCTTCCAAAGATCACCCTAAGATATTTGCCCATTTCTTCGATATAACTCCATTTCCTTATCCTTCCATCAGTTTGCGTTTCTGTTTTTAAAGGATTATTGATAGTCTTCAATATCCATTCTTCTTTGATAATTGCCCTATCTGGACGTTGCCTGACGAATGAAAAGTATCGTGTAAATTTCAAAACTGCATAATATCATTTTTTTCTGCTTTGTCAAGCGTTGTGCTATAGTGGGGTTTCTTGGTGGTAACGGACGCCTGTCCGTTCGCGGTAAAGCTGTTCTAATAAAACGTCACGGGCGAGGGCGTTCATGACGAACGGAAGGGGTTCCACCTACAACCACTCTTTCTTGTAAAACTCTTTTCGTTGCGCCTCCAGAAACTCAGGCTCTTTTCCTATAAATTCTGCAGCGGTGATCACTTTCTTTTTCAATGCATCTGCTTCTTTAGTCACTTCCTCTATTTTGTTCAGGTAGTGCAAGTCTCTCACTAGATGATGATCCAGGATGACAGTTTTAACTTTGGTCTGGGAGAGAATCTTAACTAAGTTTTTATTGCTTTGAGACAGTCCGAATTTTGAAGCTCGCCATCCCATAAGCAGGGTGGGAAAACCAGATAAAATCAGTATGTCAGGATTCTGCTTAATGATCCATTCAGTGGTCACATTCACCTGGGGTCCCTGAACGTCAGAAGCATGGATCATCTTTTCGCCTTTATATTTTATTAAGCAGGCTAACACATAGCCCAATCTCGATCCTTCCTCCCCATGATAAAATGGTGGTGAGAAAATGATCTCCGTTTCTCTGAACCTGAAATCTCTTCCGTCAGCAAACTCCATCAACTTGGGGGTATCCTTTACCCAATCTAAAAACTCCCTGCCTCTCCCCTTCTGGGAGCGATTTATGTTCTCCTTCGGATCTTTAATTAAAAGGATCCTGTCAGCGTAAAAATCTGCCTCCGGGAAATAATGATCGTAATGATAATGCGAGATGGTTAAAATATCAGCCTCTTGGGCATATTCCCAAACTTTCTCCGAAAGCTCCTCCACCCTTTTAAGCTCAAGTTTGGTGGGGGGAAGCCCATATCTTAAGGGTGCAAAGGATACCCCGGGATCGATTAGGATTTTCAAATCTGTCTCCACAAAGGTGGCGGTGGACCTTGCCCCCATGGAATCAAATGCTAAAGGAACTATCTTCATAACTTCTCCTTGGGCTAAATTAGTCCGTTTTGATACGAAGTCAATGGAAATCAAAAAGGCTGTCCGCCGTCCGCCGTCCGCCGCTACTTCATGTTGAGTATTTCGTCTGTTTGATCTACGGGAAACATCCACCCAAATTCCGTGGAATGGCGGAGACCCGTCTGGGATAACATCTCACAGATAGCTGCATCAGTGGACACAAACATCTCTTAAATTTATATTGACATGAAATTTTAAATCGTTATAATTTTCTAAAGGTGACCAAAATGAAGACTTTACCCATCACCGTAGATAAAAGTCATATCATCACCATCGGCGAGAAGCTTTATACCGAAAGTGTGGAGCTTATTCGGGAATTGGTGAACAACGCCTATGATGCAGATGCCACCGAGGTGAAGGTCACTTTAAGTCCCGATACCATCACAGTCGAAGACAACGGAACCGGTATGGATCTGGACGGACTGAAGCAATACTTTAACATCGGGTCACCGGAAAAAAGATTGCATACAAAATCTCCTAAACTGAAAAGAGACAGAATCGGTCAATTTGGAATTGGAAAATTCGCCACCCTCTCTGCATGTGAAACCTTTCAAGTTTATACTCAGTGTCAGGGCTTTTCCGCCAAAGTCACCTTCGACAAAAAGGAATGGGAGAAAAATGAGGAAAGTTGGCATTTGCCGTTGGAAACCCTAAAATATGATCCCAAAAGAGGCGATGGAACCACTGTGATTTTGTCCAAAATGCGCAAGCAATTTGACCCCAACTTAGTGGAGCAGAGGATTGTGGAAAGCTGTCCTATACGTGATCCGCAGTTCAAGGTGTATCTTAATGGCGTCAGAGTAAGAACCAGATACCTCCCTGGAAAGAGAGTCCCTTTTCTGGAGGGAACAAAGTTTGGACCGGTGCATGGAGAGATAATCATCCTCCCGGAGGCAAAGGCAACCACAGAAGAGCTGGGTATAGAATGTAAGGTGAAGCAGGTCACCATCAAAAGGGAACATTTTGGAATGGAGTCCTGGGGCAAGGATATTGCCCGGATCAAAGGTGAAGTTAATGCAGATTTTTTACCAGTCTCCAGCTCAAGAACCAATTTCATCCTGGATTCAGATGAATATAAAGCTCTCTATGAAGTGATGACTAAAGTGATGCAGGACGTGAAAAGACATTTAGGAAGGTTAAAGGAAGAGAAGGATAACAGGTCCACTCGCCGAGCCTTAAGGGAGGCATTGCACCGGGTGCAGAATGCTTTAGCTATAAATCCGGAATTTGCTCCGGATGGAGTTCTTCCGGTAGCGGATGAAACTGGCGGAATCGGAGAGGCAGGGAGGGTGAAGAAAAAAAGAAAAGGTAAAGACGAAACCGTGGGTGAAAAAGAGGAAAAAGAAAAAGGTGACAAGAAAAGGACCAAACCTATGGTCTCCCAATTAACTCCCAATGCGGTTGTGCAAAGATTGAAGATGGGAAAAACCGGAATCACCTGCTGTCTGGATCATTTTGGATCTGATGGTCCAGAGTGTATCGCCGAAGGCACCACCATTTTCGTTAACCGTGACCACCCTTTGTACCTGCGACAGGTCAGGAACATGAAGACCCATACCATGCACATAGCCCGCCTTTTAACTCAAGAGATCTCCCTGATGAAAGCTCCGCCTGATCCCCGCAAAGCCTTTGAAAAACAGAGCAAGCTTTTAAAAGATGCCTTTGCCAGAGATTAGTCAACGGATTAAACGGAGTGCGCCTTGCTTGCGGTTGGTCTTCTCCCGCCTCTGGCGGGATCTTGGTGATTGACCAATCGCAAAAGATTATCCCGTCCACAGGATCCATAGGATTGGTGAAGCCTGCCAGCTATGCACGGACTCACAGACAGGGGCGTCTGTTTGCCCGTCTGAGGAACACCAACGAGAAGTCAATTCTTCTTGAATATTTCATTTGTTTAATCTGTTGGGAAACAGTTCTGCTCTTGGGTGAATGTTGACATCCACTCCCTCCTTCGGCGGGATTTTCAACTAATTGCGTAGAATGATGGAAGACCCCCAGACGGGAGGGCACCCATACGGGTGGGCATCTGCTCGTTTGGGATGACATCGCACGAGGAGAAGGCATACCATGTACCCAGACCTGTCCACAACAAGCTTTTTTGGTTGACAAATGTTAGTGAATTATTTATGATGGCATTGGCAAAACCAGAATCTTGGGAAGAGAGATTATGTTTTTGTCTTTAATATCTTTCACTAACTAGAAAGTGTTGTGCACACTTTAAGCATATTTCTTTTGAACCTACACCGCAGAAAGGAGAAGGAATGTTTAGTTTATTAAAGTCTGCGCGATTGTTGTTCGTGTGCTTCTTGTCGGTTGGTCTTTGTCATCAAGCAGTAGCCTCAGAACCTAAAGGTGGAAAAACCCCGCTTAGGGTCGAGGATCGTACTGATAAAAGCGTGTGGCACTCATTTCAACATCCCGCAAATGAATCGGAGGAACGAACGGCTCTAATGGGGGAGTTAGATACTTTAAAATATGATGACGACACCGCGACCTGGTATCTTTGTTGTCCAGACGAATATGGATACGATTTATTCAACGTGAGATTTACGCCTGCCTGGGATTATCAGCTAAAGTCTGCTCTATTCTTATTCTACTACAAGACAGGTAATGGTGCCGTTAGAATCTATGTTTGGGAGGATACCAGTGGCTATCCCGCTCAGAAAATAGACTCAGTCGATGTTCCACATGCTCATATCCAATTCTATCCAGACTGGACCACAGTAGACTTTTCATCCAAGAACATAACGTTTAGGAGCGTATCAGATTTCCACGTCGGCTATACTCCTTTGGGTCCGCCTGAGACAGATACGGTGGCAATTATTTCCGATGATGGCTTGCCTGTGGGAACAGAACACCGAAGCATAGAATTTTGGGGTGGAGCTTGGGGAACCATGTATGATGATTGGGGACTGGACGTCAACTTCATGATCAGAGCGGTGGTAGAAAAGATTAGTGACGTGGAATGTGACACAATCCCTTTGCATGCCGGCTGGCAGTGGATCTCCACTAATATTGATCCTAATCCATGTGAAATGGAAAGCCTCTTTGGGAACTGTTGGAATGATCTAGACATAATAATAGCTTGTGATGGTTCCTTTTGCATACCTGGAGTAGGTTGTTGGATTGATTGCTGGAATGTTTCCGAGATGTATAAGCTTCACATGGCGGCCGTCTGCACTATCCAGGTTTGCGGAAATAAGGTTCCGACAGATGACTCTATTTTCTTGCCTGAGGGTTGGAGCTGCATCCCCTACTTTCCGGAGTGTAAATTGGAGCCTGAAACTGCCGTAGTGACGATCTGGGATAATCTGGATATATTAAAAAACGATGATGGAGAGTTCTGCATCCCTGGTGTTGGCTGTTGGATCGTGTGCATGGAACCCAACGAAGGTTATAAGGTTCATCTGTCTCATGCTGACACACTTATCTATCCTACCACTTGTCCACCTTGCCCACCTCCATTTGCCAAGAAAAAGAGCTTTCAGGGATTCGCACGAACTACTCATTTCAATTACTTAGGGAACACTGGAGAAAGCTACAGCATCGTGGTTAATTCGGTCGATCTCAATGGCAAGCCTCCTGAGGTTGGGGACGAGATAGGAGTATTTACGTCTTCAGGACTATGTGTAGGCGGAAGAGTGTGGCAAGATGACATCCTGGGCATTGCAGTCTGGCAGAATGATGATCGAACCGAGGTAGTGGATGGATTCCAAACAGGTGAGCAGATAGTCTTCAAATTGTGGGATAAAAGCGGAAATAAAGAGATAGAATTATCCATCAGCTTTGAGAGGGGAGACGGAAGATTTGGGACAGATGCTTATACCTTAGTTAATCTGAAGGGTGTCTCCGCTCAGCAACCTGAAAAATTTGAGTTAGCCCAAAACTATCCCAATCCCTTTAACCCGGAGACCAGAATAAAGTATACAGTAGACAGTAGACAGACCCACTCTATCCCCATCACCCTGAAAATCTATAACATCCTGGGACAATTGGTGAAAACATTGGTGGACGAAGCACAAGAACCGGGCAGGTACGAGGTGATATGGGATGGAAAAGATGAAGAGGGGAACGATGTTGTAAGTGGGATCTACTTCTATCAATTAACAACCGGTGAGTTTAGCCAAACAAAGAAAATGATCTTAATAAAGTAGATTTACCGGAGTCATCCAGAGTCTGATGTCTGCGACAGCAGAGTCTGAGCTTTCTTCAGATCCTCCTCGGTGTTAATGTTAAAGAAGCTCAAATGCTGTGGATCAACCGCATCAATTTCTTCTTTGCCAACTCTTTTTATCCTCAGTTCTCCCAAAATATCTTGAATTTTTAAATCACCCTTTTGCAAATGATCGAAGATCACCGGCAGACAATTTTTGGAATAAATAGCAAAAAGAGGTTCCGCCTCTCCATCAATCTCAGGTATAACCACATCCTGGTCACCGCTTTTTTCTAAAAGGAGTTCAATCAAGCCGGTCTGTGGAAATGGCATATCACAGCCAATCACAAAATTGCAACGTGAGGCGGAATAACATAAGCCAGTGAAGATTCCCCCCAACGGACCACTGTCTTTTATTAAATCTTCCACAACTTGAACATTCAACTTCAGGTAGACTTCTTTTTTGTTGGTAACAATGATAATCTGGGGAAAGGTGTCCTGCAAGATATTTATGGTATTCTGGAGTATAGTCTTTCCCGGGGGAAGTTGAATAAAAGCCTTATTTCTTGCAATTCTGGTATTCTTTCCTCCGGCAAGAATTATGGCGCTTGCTTTTTTCATATTTTATAGATTGATTTCCATTCCCACCCGAAAGTTTCTCCCCGGCATGGGAAAACCATACTCAGACTCATAATACTCATCAAAAACATTGAAAAAAGAAAAATTAAAAGTTAAGTGTTGCCACAAAGATTGGCGAAATTGTAAATCCAAAAGGAAATATCCATCCAAACTATGCGGAAGATCATCCTGGTCCATATATATTCTTTCGCTCACATAATGTTCGTTAAGCGAGACAACTAATCCAAAAGAAAACTCATACTCCTGTTGCAATTTGATCAAATGCTCTGGTCGATAAGGTAATTCATCAGTGGTACGGCCATCGGAACGATTCCGGGCACTTAAGAAAGTGTAACTGCCGCTCAAAGTCAAGTTTCTTATCGGGAGCATGCTTGCCGAAAATTCTAAGCCTGTATGACGAGCTTTGCCAATATTATCCCATTGATGATAGAGGACACTATCCACCGTTACCCATTTATCGACAATCATATTTCTAATCTCACTGTTAAATACGGTAAACTTAAATTCATTAGTCCTCTTCCACTTATAGAACCAGCCTAATTCTATATTAAACGCCGACTCTTCCTCCAAATCGGGGTTTGGGATGCGTCGTTTCATCTGAGTGGAATAAAGTTCTTTCAAAGTAGGAAAACGCGTCTTGTGCCCGACGGAACTAAACAAGCCGGTGGATTTAGAAAAAGTATGGTGTATTCCAATCCGAGCATCCAAAGTGTTTATATTATCTCGGAGGAAGTTGCCATTTGCATAAACGGGATCCAGGTAGCTTAAACTGATCCCCGAAGAAAGAGAAGTGGCGGGTGAAATCTCCAATTCACTCTCTACGCCAAGATTATAGCTATCCATTTTATATTTATCGAATGGTTCCCCATAATTACCTTGTTCTCTATGTACATCTCTTTTATAATTCAGTCCAAACATTAATTTATTTACCTTAGAAAAAGAGTAAGTGAAATAGAGATTTGCACCTGCTGAGTAATCATCGTAAGAGGAATGAAACTTCCTCTCTGTATAGGTGTCATCTTTGTAGGCATCCAAGACATTATCGTATTTGTCGTAGAAGATTGTTCCTTTGAATATGACAAAAGAGCTGAGCATCTGACTGGATGTTAAATTCAAGACCCATTTCCGCCACTTGGGAAATCGCCAAAAACGAGGCTTACATTCTTGGTAGATCGCGGGAGGGAGACCTTTTTCATTATCGACATAAGAAAATGACAGAGCGGTGTGGTGATTTTTGTGGGGGCGCCAGGTTAGCTTGGTAAAAAGATCAAATTTTTTATAATAACTATTGTTGCGCGCTCCCCCATCCTCAATTTCTGTTTTTGAGAAGTCGTCTGCCAAAGGGAAATAACCCTGTTGGTTGTATCCCAGGCCGAGTAAATAGCCCAGGGATTTAAAACTTCCGCTATGATTCAAAGTATAATATTGTAGTTCGCCACTTCCTCCCATCACCCGCAAGCGAGTATGTCTCTGGGAGGGGAGTCGGGTGACGATATTTATGCTCCCCCCCAGTGAATTAGGACCATAGAGGACCGAAGCATTCCCCTGGGTGACCGTTATTTTCTCCACTGATCCCACCGGCATCTGTCCCAAGTCTACCAAACCATCATAGGGAACATAAATGGGAACTCCATCCAGCAAAACCGCTATCTGTCTCTGCTCGATTCCCCGTAGTAATACCACCATCTCATTTCGGGACCCAATACTGATGTATCCTCCAGAAGTGCTCTGAATAGCCTCAGCTATGGTTGGAATTTGTCGTTGGCGAATTGTCTGATAATTGACCTCTCTTAAGGAGCTGGTCAAGGAGGTGGGTGATCGCTGGGCAGTCACAACCACTTCTCCCAAATGATAGACCCGCAGGGTGTCAGATGTGGTTTCTGCCAGAGTATTTTTCATGATAAAGAATACCAAGAAAAGCAGTAAAATTTTTCTAAAGATGGACAATGTAAAAGCATTCAATTCGACACCTCTAAAATCTTCTCTTAAAGAGACTTTTTGTTTTGAAACGTTGGTTGTTTTCAACTGAGGGTGGAAAGCTCAAGGGTTTCAAAATAAGTTTTTATTGAGAGATCTCGATCTCTATCCGATTGGGTTTTTCTTCAAGCCTCAGGGAGGTGATCATTGCCCAGATGACACTTCCGATTATGTGGGTGGCGAAAGGATTAAGGGAAACTTCCTTCCCGTTTACCTTCACTTTTAAGCTTCTGGCTTTCTCAGCTCCTTCCTGGCTCATATTTTGCCTCCTAAAAAATATACAAAAGAGGGGGAGATACCTCCCCCTCCTCTGTTTAACTTCTGAGTATAGGCTGCACAATACTAAAGGTGTGTCCTAAAAAGTTATCTGCGCCTGCGCTTGCACCACATCGTTGCCTACTTCCTTCGCCTCCTCCATCTTGTGGATGTAGTTTAGGTAGAACATGGCATTTATACCTTCGAGGTAGTAATTTATTCCACCGGTGATAGCAGAAAATCCGTTATCATCAACATCGGTATCGGGATCCCATGCCTCGTAGCGAGCCAGAAATTCAACCTGCTTAACCGGCTGAACACTGCCCTGAGCAAAAAAGGCGTGAGAATCTCTGGTGTCTTTCTCTTCCACGCTCGGACCGGTGAGATACTCGTCCTGGCCCATTATGAACTCTCCCCTAAAACGGAATGTCGTCTCATCCTTGGTGTAGTCAGCTTTGGCAAATCCACCAAATCGATTAAGTTTTAAAGTCTTCTCTTCTGGATTTGCCACATAGTGCATGGTGGTGTCAAAGAATGAGACTGGAGGCTTAGCACTACCTATCCAAGCATACCCACAAAAACGCACTTGAATGTCATCAACCGCAGGATGGATGTCTGCGCGGACGAGGAAATCCTTGGCATCATTATTGTCAGAGGTGTTATTAGGTGCATCACCACCGTTGAAAATTCCCACATTGAAGTCGACGTATTCTGTTTTGGTAGTGCTCTGTATGCCCACCTGTCGCCAGACGGCATATTTGGCGGTGGTCATGGGATAGTTAATCATCTCCAACTTGGCAGTGGAGTAAGGCATATAGAGGGTGAAATTGGGTAAAAATCGTCCCACGGTGATTTCGGTCTTGGGGATATAGAAAAACTGTGCTTTGTAGTCTAATACGCTTATGCTTCCCTTGTGATCAAGCTGAACAAAATACTTGACCTTGTCGGGAACAACGGTTCCCCAAAACAGAAACCTTGCTCGATTTAAGGTAAAAGAATCTTCTCCCAAATTATCTTCTACATTGTAGGTGAGTCCTGCCTGAAGGATACCGCCAATCTTTAAGTCCCCTTTTCCCACCTTTACCTCAGTCGCCCCCATGACAAAGTTGCATACCAAAAAGACAATCAATATTGAGCCTACAGCTAATAAGATTAGCTTTTTCATTTCTCCCTCCCGCATCTTTTAGAAATTTTCACTCACTATTTTCTCTACTCAAAACTCTTCTCATTTAGTGTCAAAGCCAAATTGATTAGAAGTCCTTTTGGCTCTGAGCATATTTTTGCCTTTCTCACCTCCTTAAGTTTTTCTTATCAAATTTATGTTTAGAAACTTTACAGTTTGTGATCTTTTTCACTTGATCGGCTGTTCATCACCTCCTTCAGAGAACTAATCCATCCGTTAAACTAATCAGCTTATTCTCTTGTCTGAGTTACACATCTAGTTCCGGGCTACGGTTCATGCTGTTTTTCAATAATTCCACTCTCGCATACAGGACATAATTTGCCCGAATTTAAAAGTTCGCTGAAAGTTTGTCAAGCAAAAAATGATCTAAGTTAAAAAATCTGCCCATCCCTTCTTTGCTTGGTCATCTCTTCAAAAACCTACTTACTAAGAGGAGCAGGAAACA